>CAIZKA010000460.1 GCA_903933395.1 uncultured beta proteobacterium
GGCTACTACATCGCCTGGAGCGGCCAGTTCGAGTATATGGAGCGCGCCATCGAGAAGCTCAAGCTGGTCGTGCCGGTGACCCTGCTGCTGATTTTCCTGCTGCTCTACCTGAACTTCCGGCGCATGACCGAAACCCTGATCGTCATGCTCTCGGTGCCTTTCGCGCTGGTCGGCGGGGTCTGGCTGATGTGGCTGCTCGGCTACAACCTTTCGGTCGCGGTGGCGGTGGGCTTCATCGCGCTGGCCGGCGTCGCCGCCGAGACCGGGGTGGTGATGCTGATCTACCTTGACCACGCATGGGAAGCAGCAAAGCAAAAGTCGGCGCTGGCGGGACGGCGACCGGACGCCAACGACCTTTATGGCGCGGTGATGGAAGGCGCCGTGGAGCGGGTGCGGCCCAAGTTGATGACCGTGGTCGCCATCATGGCGGGTCTCCTGCCCATCATGTGGAGCAGCGGCGCGGGTTCGGAAGTCATGCGCCGCATCGCGGCGCCCATGGTCGGCGGCATGATCTCCTCGACCATCCTGACCCTGGCGGTGATCCCGGCGATCTATGCGCTGGTCAAGGGTTGGCGGCTGGAGGCCGGCCGCAACGGATAGAAGACGCCGTCTCAGGCGGGCGGCTTGCGCGTCACAGGCGACGCCTGCGGATCGACGCCTTTGGCGAGGAAATGCCCGACGAATTCACGGTCGAATTCATTGACGTGATCGACCAGCCAGGTCTGGATGAAATTCGTCAGCCCGTCCGCGACCTCGAAGTCCTGGGCGCGTTTCCTGATCTTTTCGAGCTGTTCCGTCAGTTTCCGGTGCTCCTCGACATGGGCTTCCACATCAGGGAAGGAGAGCAGCCGCATCAGGCTTTCTTCGACGGCGAAATGGATCCGGGTCTGAATCACCAGTTCCCCGATAATGGTGTCCGCCGCAAAGCCGTAGCTCTTGTCCGTCGACTGCTTCAGGCGCTCCAGCAGCGTATGCAACTGGCGGTGCTGCGAGTCGATTTCAGCGATACCGATATCGAGTGCAATCGGAATTTCGTGGAGTATGTTCCTGGTCAAGGTCGGGCTGTCGCGTGGTCCAAAAATTCATATTAACACCCGCAGGACGGAAGCATGTCGTGGTCGGGGCGCCTGCGGCGGGTCGGGAACCGGACATCCGGCAAGCATCGCGGCCGTTCAGGTCGGGCGCCTGGAGGTTGCGCCGGCATGCCCGTGGCGTTGCCGGTATTCGCGCGGGCCGCTGCCGGTCCAGGCGGTGAAGGCGCGGTAGAAGGCGGCGGCGTCGGCAAAGCCGAGATCGGCGCCGATGCGGCCCAGCGGCCGCGCGGTCTTGGTCAGCCAGTCGGTGGCCAGTTCGCGGCGCAGGCTGTCCTTGATCGCACGAAAGCTGGTGCCTTCGTCTTCCAGTCGCCGGTGCAGGGTGCGCGGCGAGAGGAACAGGCGGCGCGCGATGGCCGGCAGGCCCGGTTGGTCCGGCAGCGCCGCACGCAGGTGCTCGCGCACGCGCAAGGCCAGCGCGCGGTCGCGGCGATAGAGCGTGGTGATGCTGGCCGGCGCGTCGGCGAGAAAAACGCGCAGCGCCGCTTCGTCGCGGCGCACCGGCAGGGCCAGCCACTCGACGGGAAAGCGTGCTTCAAGGCGCGGCGCGTCGAAGGTGTAGCGCGGGGCGAAGACCAGTTCGTAGTCGGCGGCATGCAGCGGCGGCGGATAGGGGAAGGACACTTCGTCGAGCGGCAGCGGATGCGCCACCAGCCAGGCCGCGAGGCCATGGATCATGCGCAGCAGCCATTCGAAGGCAAACACGCGTCCGGCCGGACCGACCGGCAGCGCCTGCTCTTCGCTGATGACGATCACGCCGGCACGGCCGCTGGTTTCCAGTGCCACATCGAGGTCGTCAAGTACCACGTGAAGGAAGCGCGCGATGCGCTCCAGGGCTTCCTCCAGCGTCGTCGCAGAGAGCGCGGCGCGGCAGAGAAACTCGAAACTGCCGCGGTGCAGGGGACGCGAAAACAGGGCGAAGCCCTCGTCGTCGAGGCTTTCGTTGATCAGGCGGTAGAGCGCGGCGTAGCGCGCGACGGGGACTCGGGCAGTGCGGTCGTGCAAAAGATGCGTGGCAATTTCTGCATGTTCCAGCAGGGTTTCCGGCACCAGTCCTGCCCGCGCAACCCCCGACAATATGCCGCTGACGAAGCCTATGGCGACGGTGGAGGGGCTTCCGGCCGGCTTGCGCGGCTGTATGGATATGGCAGCCATAATGGCGAATTATGCATAGTTATCGTCGTTTTGTGTCATGGCGGGATCAAGAGGCATTGCCTATGATGCAAGCACTGTTGCGTTTTCCGGAGCTGCCGCCATGACCGATCTCAGCATTGCCGCCAAGCTGGTCCCCTACAAACCCAAGCACAAGGTGCGTTTCGTCACTGCCACGTCCTTGTTCGACGGCCACGACGCCTCGATCAACATCATGCGACGCATCCTGCAGGCGACCGGCGTCGAGGTGATCCATCTCGGTCACAACCGTTCTGTGGATGAAATCGTCAACGCGGCATTGCAGGAAGACGCGCAGGGGATCGCGGTATCGTCCTACCAGGGCGGGCACGTCGAGTTCTTCAAGTACATGATCGACCTGCTGAAGCAGCGCGGCGGCGAGACCATCCAGATCTTCGGCGGCGGCGGCGGCGTGATCGTGCCGGCCGAGATGAAGGAACTGCACGACTACGGCGTGGCGCATCTCTACTCGGTGCAGGACGGCCAGAAGATGGGCCTGCAGGGCATGATCAACGACATGGTGATGCGCTGCGACCTCGACTTGAGCCGCCGCGCGCCGCAGGACCTCAAGGCGCTGGAAGTGAAGGACGGCGCCGAGCGCCTGCGCAACCTGGCGCAGATCATCACCGCGCTGGAAAACGGCGCCTGGCCGGAAAAGGCGAAGAAGGCACTGCATGAGAAGGCTGCTGCCGTGTCGTCGGCGCCGACTCTTGGTATCACAGGTACCGGGGGTGCGGGGAAGAGTTCATTGACCGACGAACTGATCCGCCGCTTCCGCCTCGACCAGAACGACTCCCAGCGCATCGCGGTGATTTCCATCGACCCCTCGCGCAAGCGCACCGGCGGCGCGCTGCTGGGCGACCGCATCCGCATGAACGCGATCCAGCATCCCAATATCTACATGCGCTCGTTGGCCACGCGCGACACCGGTTCGGAAATCTCCAAGGCGCTGCCCGACGTCATCGCCGCCTGCAAGGTGGCCGGCTTTGACCTGATTGTGGTCGAGACTTCCGGCATCGGCCAGGGCGATGCGGCCATCGTGCCGCTGGTCGATGTGTCCTTGTACGTCATGACGCCCGAATTCGGCGCCGCCTCGCAATTGGAAAAGATCGACATGCTCGACTTCGCCGACTTCGTGGCGATCAACAAGTTCGACCGGCGCGGGGCCTCCGATGCGCTGCGCGACGTAAGAAAACAGTACCAGCGGAATCGTGAAAAATTCGGCGAACGCACTGAAGAAATGCCCGTGTTTGGGACGATGGCCGCACGCTTCAACGACGACGGTGTCACGGCCTTGTACCAGGCGCTGGTGCCGCGCCTGGCCGAGCGCGGCCTCAAGTTCGGCAAAGGCCTGCTGCCGGTGGTGAAGGTCAAGCACTCGTCCGCCGGGCGCGCCATCGTGCCGGCGGACCGGGTGCGCTACCTGGCCGAAATCGCCGATGCGCTGCGCGGCTATCACCGCCTGATCGCCGAGCAGGCGATCGTGGCGCGCGAACGGCAGTCGCTGAAAACCGCCAAGGCCATCTTCGAGGGCTGCAAGAAGAACGCTGGTGACTTCGACGAATTGATCTCATGGAAGGACGGCCAGCTCACGCCCCATGCCCGCAAACTGCTGGCAATGTGGCCGGACATGAAGAAGGCCTATGCCGGCGACGAATACGTGGTCAAGATCCGCGACAAGGAAATCCGCACCGGCCTGATTTTCGAGACCATGTCCGGCACCAAGATCCGCAAGGTGGCGCTGCCGCGCTTCGACGACGAAGGCGAACTGCTCAAGTTCCTGATGCGCGAGAACGTCCCCGGCTCCTTCCCCTACACCGCCGGCGTCTTCGCCTTCAAGCGCGAGAACGAGGACCCGACGCGCATGTTCGCCGGCGAGGGCGATGCCTTCCGCACCAACAAGCGCTTCCTCAAGGTTTCCGAAGGCATGCCGGCCAAGCGCCTGTCCACCGCCTTCGACTCGGTCACGCTTTACGGCTGCGATCCCGATCCGCGTCCGGACATCTACGGCAAGGTCGGCAACTCCGGCGTTTCGATCGCTACGCTGGATGACCTCAAGGTGCTCTACTCAGGCTTCGACCTGTGCGATCCGGCGACCTCGGTGTCGATGACCATCAACGGCCCGGCGCCGATGATCCTCGCCATGTTCCTCAATGCCGCGATTGACCAGCAGATAGAAAAGTTCCGCAGCCAGAACAGCCGCGACGCCACCGAAGACGAAGCCGCAAAAATCCGCGCATGGACCCTGTCATCGGTGCGCGGCACGGTACAGGCCGACATCCTCAAGGAGGACCAGGGCCAGAACACCTGCATTTTCTCGACCGAGTTCGCGCTGAAGATGATGGGCGACATCCAGGAATATTTCGTCCATAACCAGATCCGCAACTTCTACTCGGTGTCGATCTCCGGTTATCACATCGCCGAAGCCGGCGCGAACCCGATCAGCCAGCTCGCCTTCACCCTGGCCAACGGCTTCACCTACGTCGAGACCTACCTCGCGCGCGGCATGCACATCGATGACTTCGCCGGCAACCTGTCCTTCTTCTTCAGCAACGGCATGGACCCGGAATATTCGGTGATCGGCCGCGTCGCCCGCCGCATCTGGGCTGTGGCGATGAAGAACCGCTACGGCGCCAACGAGCGCTCGCAGAAGCTCAAGTACCACATCCAGACTTCCGGCCGCAGCCTCCACGCGCAGGAGATGGATTTCAATGACATCCGTACGACATTGCAGGCGCTGATTGCGATCTACGACAACTGCAACAGCCTGCACACCAACGCCTACGACGAGGCCATCACCACGCCGACCGAGGAGTCGGTGCGCCGCGCCATGGCGATCCAGCTCGTCATCAATCGCGAGTGGGGAGTGGCGAAGAACGAGAACCCGAACCAGGGCGCCTTCATCATCGAGGAACTGACCGATCTGGTCGAGGAAGCCGTGTTGAAGGAATTCGAAGCCATCGCCTCGCGCGGCGGCGTGCTCGGCGCCATGGAAACCGGCTACCAGCGCGGCAAGATCCAGGAAGAGTCGATGCACTACGAGCACAAGAAGCACGACGGCTCCTTCCCCATCATCGGCGTCAATACCTTCCTCAATCCCCACGGCTCCGGTGTCGCCAGCGAGATCGAACTGGCGCGTTCGACCGAAGGCGAAAAGCAATCGCAGCTCACCCGCCTCAAGGATTTCCAGACGCGCAACGCCGGCCAGTCCGAAGCTTGTCTGGCCAGGCTGAAGCAGGCCGTGATCGACAACAGCAACGTCTTCGCCGTGATGATGGAAGCGGTGCGCTGCTGTTCGCTGGGGCAGATTTCCAATGCCTTGTACGAGGTCGGCGGGCAGTACCGGCGCAGCATGTAAGAGTCGGTGCTGGCGGTACAGCGGCTAGCGGCTCGTCACCGAGGCGAATTCGAGGCGGCACCCCGGCGAAAGCCGGGGCCCCATGGGTTTTCGCCCTGCGGGGTTTCCGTGCACCGAGGTGTTTGCCGGCATGTTCCGGTGGTGACATCGTTGGACCGCGAAGAATGGCTGTGCGGCTACAACCAGCTAGGCCTGCTTCAGACTGTCAACGGCCTGTTGATATTGTCATAGCCAACGGCAGGTTCCGCCACAAAGCAGAAGTGGAACGACTAGAAAAGCTGCCGCTCAACGTCAATAATCAGCGGCTGCCGAAGGCGGTCCGCTGCACTTAGAGTTAGGGAAATACTGAACAAGTAGCTACTGTTCGGGCAGAGCTTGTCGAAGCCCTTGATTCGACTTGCTTGCGTTTCGACAGGCTCAACGCGAACGGACTTAATCAGTGCTTCCTTAGGCTTCAGAATCAGTGCAGAGCCCACGATACAAGCCGTCCCAACCCGTAGAAGGCCCCTGACAAGAGACAGTTTCCGACAAGGAGATAAACGAATGCCAATAGGATCTTTGCACCGTCTCGCTGATAGGTAGCAAGCATCTGAGGAAGACGGACAAAAATGTAGCCCACTGTAAACAGAACGGATCCGGTGAGGATGCCCTCTAGCGCAGGCCAGACAATGAAGCCCAGGGCGGCGGAAGCAATAGCAGCAATTATTTGGAAGAACGTGCCGACGGGGCCTAGATGGTGAGAATGCACAGACTAGCCCTCTTCACGGTAAATGCGCAGCCAATCGCTCGGTGTGAGCACTATCGCCGGACTCACTTTGCGTAACTCTTGCCGAACAGCCCAATATCACCTCTACTAGAAAATACCTGAATTCGTTCTGATGATTGTCACCGAACGGATCAACCCGACTGACTTGTTATTTTAACCAACCCAATTGCATACACCGTCCACGTTTGGGTCATATTGGATTACAAGGTCTGAACCGTCCCAGATTGCCTCAAGAGTTTCCAAACGGATATTGTGTGACCAGAAGGTTCCCCCATAGTAGTCTTCTATCAGGTCCTCAATAACTACGCGTTCGCCGATGGCAATATCCGGCGGAATCAAATATGCAGCAAATGGACTGAGAAATTGATACGGATAGTATTGTGCATTTGAGATCACCATATCCCATTCGTCCCGACTATAAGAGTATTCTTTTCCGTATTGCACGTAACCTTTCTCAGCCTCAGCGGTTTCCACCTTATTCGTTTTTCGGTTTCTGAATACACAGTAAGTTGCATATAGCTTGTGGGAAGGCTTCAGCTGTCTTATTAGAGGAAAGAATCCCTCATCTACCGCACTATTTATTGCTTCGAGATGTCGTGCCGTATGGATAACTCGATAAGGTTTCGATTTACTGGATTCGATAGTCATATTGGATAATTATCTTAATATTTTCTTGATCTGGGTTTATTTTTAGGCAGATGGAAGGCTCATTGCGAACCAGGTCGATGATTTGACGATCAGTGCAATTTGCAGTGTCAAATATATTCTTTTGACAGATCGAGCAAGTTCGATTTGCGGTGCCATCGGCTTGCGACAGATCGTCCCACTTAATATTCTTGGGACAAGATAGTTCCTTTATAAGTGTTCCATCATCTGTAAATAATTGTTTTGTTGCTGGTTTAAATATCATAGTCTGTGTTCGGCGCACTCTAGTGCAATATATCTCCAAGGGCGCATCTATAACAAAAAGAACGTGGCTTAACAAGCATGCCGCTCCTGCTGAATTACCGCCGCCGGCGAAGTGCACCACGCTGTCGCAAAGTGACCGGGGCCTGCCACTGGAATCAAATCCGACCCGCTGGAACGGCAGGTGGACTCCGTAACCAGCCGCTCAAATCTCATGCCTTCGGCATCCCCAATGGCTCCAGCCGCTGCTTTGCAGACCTCGAATTCCTCATCCTTGGCTGGTGGCATAAAGGTCGCCAGCCACCGTCTCGCCAGTACCGACTTTCAAGGCGGTCATGTTTCCATGATGATTGGTAGCCAGGATTCGACAGGGCGGCTGCCGGATTCCGCAGGTCGGGTTTCCGGGTCGAATCATTAATATTGCATTCTGAGCGATCATCGCTCAAAATGCAGTGATGATTGATCGCCGACTTTTGTCCGAAATCGACTCCCGCCTGCGCCAGCAGCCGGCCGTTGTACTGCTCGGGCCTCGCCAGGTGGGCAAGACCACGCTGGCGCGACGGGTGGCCGCGACGCGGCCGGATGCGGTATTCCTCGACATGGAGGACGAGGCCGACCGGGCGCGCCTGGCGCAGCCGGCGGCCTTCTTCGGCCGCTACCGCGACCGGCTGGTGGTGATCGACGAGGTGCAGGCCTTGCCCGAGATCTTTTCCGCGCTGCGGCCCGAAATCGATGCCGAGCGCCGCCCTGGACGATTCCTGTTGCTGGGGTCGGCCAGCGGCAAGTTGCTGCGTCAGTCGTCGGAGTCGCTGGCCGGGCGAGTGGCCTACCTGGAGCTGATGCCTTTCCTGATCGACGAGGTCGGCGCCGGGGTTGGCGATGAGGCGTCGGCAATTTCGCGGCTGTGGCTGCGTGGCGGGTTTCCGCAGAGCTTTCTGGCGGCCGATGATGCCGATTCGCTGGCCTGGCGCGCCGATCTGTCGAGGACGCTGCTTGCGCGCGATCTGCCGCAACTGGGCGTGACCATCCCGGCCGAAACCCTGCGCCGCTTCTGGCGCATGTGCGCCCATCTGCAGGGGCAATTGTTCAACGCCTCGCAACTCGGCCTGGCGCTCGGCGGCGTGGCGCATACCACGGTCGGGCGCTATCTTGACCTGATGGTCGACGCGCTGATGCTGCGCCGGCTTGAGCCCTGGCATGCCAATGTCGGCAAGCGGCTGGTAAAGTCGCCCAAGGTTTATGTACGCGACAGTGGCCTGCTTCATGCCTTGCTGGGCATCGCTACTCTCGACGATCTTGCCGGGCATCCGGCGGCCGGTTTGTCGTGGGAGGGGTTCATCATCGAGCAACTGATCGCGCATCTGCCGCCGCTTGCGGAATTCGGCTTCTATCGCACCGCGGCCGGCGCGGAACTCGACCTGGTGGTGGAAGTCGGCGGCAAGCGCGTCGGCTACGAAATCAAGCTGTCGAGCGCGCCGCGTCCCGCGCGCGGTTTCTGGACTGCCTGCGAAGACCTCCGCCTGGATCGCGCCTGGGTGATCGCGCCGGTTCGCGAGGGCTTTCCCCTGGCGGACAATGTCGAGGTGATTCCGCCGCAGCGGATGTTCGCCACCCTGGCATAGTGATCCGGCCATGGATTTCCTCGATCTTTTCGGTCTGCTGTTGCTGGTTGCCACGGCCTGGCTGTGGCTGGACAGCCTCAAGGCGCGCGAGGCGGCGGTGGCCGCCGCCAGGGCGGCCTGCGTTTCGGAGAATCTGCTGTTGCTCGACGACACCGTGGCCATCGCGCGGCTGCGCTTCGCCCGTGACGGCGACGGCGTTCTGCGCATCCAGCGCATATACGGCTTCGAGTACAGCGATACGGGCAACGATCGCCATTCGGGAAGCGTCGTCATGCTGGGCAGCCGCGTGCTTGTGATCAACATCAAGCTGCGGCAGGGCCCCGCGCTGAAGGTGGTTCACTGAGCCGCGCGCTCCTGACGGAAGGAGTCGCCATGCTGCCGCACCGTTGCTGCGGCAGGCTAAAATCCATTCCTTCGTTGACGTTATTTCAAAGGAGCAGGCAATGACAATCAAAACCGTAGGCATCATCGGCGCCGGGACCATGGGCAACGGCATCGCGCAGGCGTGCGCGGTGGTCGGCATCAATGCGGTCATGCTGGATATCAGCGACGCCGCTGTGCAGAAGGGCATCGCCGCGGTTTCCGGCAGCCTCGACCGCCTGGTCAAGAAGGAAAAGATGACCGCCGAGCAGAAGGCGGCGGCGATGGCGCGCATCAGGCCGACGACGCAGATGGCCGACATGAAGGGTGTCGACATCGTGATCGAGGCGGCCACCGAAAATTTCAGTCTCAAGCTGAAGATCCTCAAGGACATCGAAGCCGTAATCGGCGGCGACACCATCATCGCCAGCAACACCTCGTCGATTTCGATTACGCAGCTTGCCGCCGCGACCGGTCGCGCGGACAAGTTCATCGGCATGCACTTCTTCAATCCGGTGCCGCTCATGGCGCTGGTGGAACTGATCCGCGGCCTGCAGACTTCCGACGATACGCATGCGAAAGTCGAAGCGCTGGCCAAAGCGCTGGGCAAGTCGCCGATCACGGTGAAGAACAATCCGGGCTTCGTCGTGAACCGCATCCTGTGTCCGATGATCAACGAGGCGATCTTCGTCTATGCGGAGGGACTGGCATCGGCCGAAGAGATCGATGCGGGGATGAAACTCGGTTGCAACCAGCCCATCGGACCCCTGGCGCTGGCCGACATGATCGGTCTGGACACCATGCTTGCGGTGATGAACGTCTTCTATGAAGGCTTCAACGATTCCAAGTACCGCCCGGCGCCGCTACTGAAGGAAATGGTCGCCGCAGGGTATCTGGGACGCAAGACCGGGCGCGGGTTTTACAAGTACTGAGCGGCTGGCAAAAAGTCGGCGCTGGCGCTACGGCGGCAGCGCCGCTTTTTAACCGGCGAAGCGGCGTAGTCCGTCGAGGTCCAGCACCCGGACGCCGCCGTACTCAGCGATCAGGAATCCGGCGTGCTCCAGCGTACGCAGGGTGCGGTTGACCCGCTGCCGTGAGACGCCGGCGAGATAGCCGATCTCGCCCTGGGAAATCGCGATACGCGATTCGATGCCGGGCTGCAGCACCGGATGAAACAGCGCGACGATGGCGCGCGCGACGCGGGCATCGATGTCCGCCAGCCGCTCCGATTCGAGCAGGCCGATGAACAGCCCGAGCCTTTCGTTGATCTGATTGATGACGAATCGGTTGAAGGGGATGTTGTGATCGAGCAGCCAGTGGAAGGTCTCGCGCTTGACGCAGGCAACGCGCGTGTCGCGCAGCGCGACCACGTCGTAGCGGCGCGGCTCGGCCTTGAGCATGG
The DNA here is from genome assembly GCA_903933395.1 of uncultured beta proteobacterium. Lineage (GTDB taxonomy): Bacteria > Pseudomonadota > Gammaproteobacteria > Burkholderiales > Rhodocyclaceae > Sulfuritalea. The sequence continues at coordinate 10,679 of CAIZKA010000460.1, forward strand.
AACCTTCGCCGAACCAGCCGCCGGCGGCGATGCCGGTGTAGCTGGCGGTCTTGCCGCTGGCCCAGTCACTCGACATCTTGGCCAGACCGTCGATGACGCCGAACCAGTGCTCCACCGGCTCTCCCTTGCGGCAGACGAAGCCGGCCGTGGGCACGAAGCGTTCAACCGTACCTTCGCGGGCGCGCACGAAATCCTCGGGCGATAGCGACTGCGCCCAACTTGTGCGGCGCAGCATATCTTCGAGCGAAATTCCAGATAATTGACAATTGTCAGGCACGCGACAATTATAGGCATTGGAATGGCTTAGACTCAATTGTTGCAACGGACAAATCGCGAGAACAGCGGGTCCGCATAGTTATTTGCTGGAGGAGAGAAAACGCATGGCTGCATCCCCATCGGGGCGAGGCTCGGCCTCGCTTGATACATTTCCCCGTCTGCTGCTGAATCACGCGGCGACCCGTGGCGATCGCCCGGCGACGCGCGAGAAATATCTCGGCATCTGGCAGACCTGGAGTTGGTCGCAGGTGGCCGAAGAAGTCCGTGCCATGGCCTGTGGCCTGGCGGAACTCGGTTTCAAGCGCGGCGACAACCTGGCCATCATTGGCGACAACCGCCCGCGTCTCTACTGGTCGATGTGCGCAGCGCAGATGCTGGGCGGCGTGCCGGTGCCGATGTACCAGGATGCGGTTGCCTCCGAGATGGCCTTCGTCCTCACCGACGGCGAGATCCGCTTCGCCATCGTCGAGGACCAGGAGCAGGTCGACAAGCTGCTCGAAATCAAGGACCAGTGTCCCGCCCTCGCCCACATCCTCTATGACGATGCGCGCGGCATGCGCCATTACAC
>CAIZKA010000461.1 GCA_903933395.1 uncultured beta proteobacterium
CCGGCTTGCGCCTGCTCGACGGACGCTTCATGGAAATCCGCCAGGCGATGGCGGTGCCCAAGGGGCGCGCGGCGGGCGCGGCCTACCTGCGGGATTTCGTCGAGGAGATGAAAGCCTCGGGCTTCGTCGCCGGGGCATTGCGCCGGCACGGCATCGAGGGCGCGGTAGTGGCGGGGCCTGCGCCGGGCAACTAGCCGCGAATATCGTGATCTTGCCGTCACACCGGCGAAAGCCGGTGTCCAGTGCCTTGAATGGCCTGGATTCCGGCTTTCGCCGGAATGACGGGATTGTCGAATCGTCGATCACCGGGTGTTGGTTCAGCAACCGGCGACGCACTTGCCGCCGGCATCGAACTCCATGGTCTTGCCGGAAAGCGGCACATGCACCGGCACCTTGACGGCCTTGATGAAGCTGTCCGTGCGCGTGCCCGGCAGCACCTTGCCATCTTTGGTGCCGACCTCGTTGGCGTGCGAGGGGATCACCGCGGCGGGTTTGACCAGGTCGTTGACGACGTAGGCCGCTTCGGTCGGCCCGGTGGAGAAGGTGTCGCCGATGTTGATCACCGCCAGCTTGGCGCCATAGTGGCCGCGCACGACCTTCTCCTGCTCGGCGGTGATGCCGGTATCGCCCGAGAGGTAGGCGACCAGGCCGTTGCTGAACTTGAGGATGTAGCCGGTGGCCTCGCCGACGTAGCCCGCGATGCCGGCGTCCTTCATGTGCTTGCCGAGGTCGCCGCCGATGTAGTCGGGGTCGAGGCCGTTGCTGTGGATCGCCTGCACCGTGGCGATGGTGACGCCGCCGACCTTCACGCTGCCGCCGAAGCGGGCCAGGATGGAGTTCTTCGGGTCGCCGCCGGCGGCCTTGAGCTTGCCGGCGAAGAAAGGCGGCATCTCGCTGCCGGTGACGATCTTGGCATTCTTCGCCACCGCGATGTTGACGGCGTTGGAATTGGGCATGGCCGAAACCGAGGCATCGGGCACGTCGCAGCTGCCGGCGTTGGGCGCCTTGCCGTGCGCGTTGCCGACGTGGTCGCCGTGCATGTGGCTGACGAGGATGATGTCGATCTTGCCCAGGCGCGGATCGTCGGCGCCGGTGACGGTGCGGCCCGGATCGTAGAGGATGCGCGTGCCGTTGGGGTCTTCGAAGATCAGGGCGCGGTCCTGCCGGCAGAACTCGCCCTCCTGGCCGCCGAGCGGCGTGACCTTGACGTTTTGCGCGAGGGCGGGGTGCGCGATCAGCGCGCCGGCGGCGAGCGCGCCGAGCAATGATGCCATTTTCATTGTTGTCTCCTGTCGGGTGGATTTATGTTTTTGGTTTTGCGCAAAAACGGTAGCACGTTTTCGGCATGACAGGAAGTCGCAGCGCGGCATTTGGCCATGCTTGGAGCATGGGCTTGGGCCGATATCGCCGGTGGGTATCAGCCCTGCTTCGGCTTTGCTGCCCGCGTCGCTTTGGGAGCGGCGGCATACAGCTGCGTCAATTTCACGGCCTCGTCGGCGACGCGCTGCCTGAGGTCGGGCGGGGCCAGCACTTCGACGTCGGCGCCGAACTTGAGGATGTCCATGATCAGCTCGCGGTGGTCGGCGTAGGGGAATTCCAGCAGCCAGGAGCCGCCGGCATCGAAACTGCCTTTCTGCTTCGGGTGCCAGGTTTCCTGCGCCACCCAGCGCGCGCGCTTGGGCGTGAAGCGCAACTTCGCGTGCTGCAGGCGTCGGCCGGAGAAGATGCCGTAGCCGGCGCCGAGCACTTCGTCGAGGCTGCGGCGCGAGACTTCGCGCGCCTTGCGTTCGATGACATTGCACTCGCGGATGGAATCGAGGGCGAAGTTGCGGATGTCGTTGCGCAGGTGGCACCAGGCGTCGAGGTACCAGTTCTCGCGGTAATACACCAGGCGCTGCGGCGAGACTTCGCGCTCGGTGGTTTCGCCGCTGCCGCGGGCGAAATAGGTGATGGCCAGGCGCTTGCGGCGCAGGAGCGCGGCGCCGACCTTTTCGAAATGCGCGAGCTTGAGTTCGCGTTTGCCCAGACCCACGATCAGCACGCGGCGGCGGATTTCATCGGCGGTATTTTCGGCGCTGCCGAGCAGGCTGTTGAGGCGCGCGATCAGCGGCTGGATGTGCGGCGTGAGGATGCCGCCGGGGTCGAGGTCGGTCAGCAGATGCTGCATGGTCAAGAGCGCATGCACTTCGCCCGAGTTGAACCACAGGCCCGGCAGCTCGTATTGCGCGCCGCCGTCGGGATGCGGCGTGTCGAAGCGGTAGCCGCCGGCGTCCCGGTCCCAGACGATGGGGGCGTTCAGCCGGTTGCGCATGTACTCGAGGTCGCGCTTCAGGGTCGCGCGCGAGACTTCCAGCGCCGCCACGAGGTCGACGAAGGGCACGAGCCTGCGGTCGTGGATCATCTGGTCGATCTTGTAGAAGCGCTCAGTGCGATCCATGGCGGCTTTCCGAGATGAATTGGCGGAAGTGGTCGAGGCGGCGAGGATGGATTATGCCTTCAGCCAGCGCCTGCTTGATCGCGCAGCCGGGTTCGGCATCGTGCTGGCAGTCGCGGAAGCGGCACTTGCCGAGGAAGGGGCGGAACTCGGCGAAGCCGAATTCGATCTCCTGCGGCGTGAGGTGCTTCAGGCCGAATTCCTGCAGGCCGGGGCTGTCGATCAGCGTGCCGCCGGGGCAGGTGTCATCGGGCAGCTTGTAGAGGCGGGCGTAGGTGGTGGTGTGCTTGCCGCTGTCGAGTGCCGTGGAAAGTTCGCGCGTCGGCGCAGCGGCGCCGGGCACCAGGGCATTGGTCAGCGTCGACTTGCCCATGCCGGATTGGCCGACCAGCACCGAGCTTTCGCCGGCCAGGAGAGGCAGCAGCGGCGAGGGGTCGAACTTGGCGGAAAGCTCGACGACGCGGCAGCCGAGCGCGACGAACGGCGCCAGCAGTTTGCGCGCATTTAAAAAAACTGAGGGGAGTGCCGCCGCCAGGTCGCACTTGTTGAGGACGATGGTGGTA
>CAIZKA010000462.1 GCA_903933395.1 uncultured beta proteobacterium
ACTCGGACTGGGCCACCAACTGCCCCGAGTACAAGGTGACCGCGGTGCAGGTATCGAGGCTCGCCGGCACATGAAGCCGGTCGCCAGGCGCACCGTATGGCGCGATGGAACAAGCCGGCCCGACAACCTGGCCGAGGAGACGCCGGTCGCCTTCGAGTACAACGGCATCAGCCATGCGGTGATGCTGGCAACACCCGCAGACTTCGAGGACCTGGCCTTCGGCTTCAGCCTCTCGGAGGGCATCGTGGCGCGCCGGAAGGACATCTTTGACGTCGTCGTCGTCGAATCGGAGGCCGGCATCACCCTGAAAATCGAGATTGCCAGCGAAGACTTCATCCGCCTCAAGGCACAGCGCCGCAGCATGGCCGGGCGCACCGGCTGCGGCTTGTGCGGTGCCGAGAGTCTGGGTCAGGTGGTGCGCAAGCTGCCGCCCTTGCGGCCGGCGGAGCCGTTTCCGCTGGCCGCCTTGTACGCCGGCATGCGCCGGCTGCCTGAGCTGCAGACTTTTCAGCAGGCGACCGGCGCCACCCATGCCGCCTGCCGCGTCGACCGCGACGGCGCGATCAGCCATGTGCGGGAAGACGTCGGCCGCCACAACGCGCTGGACAAGACCCTCGGCGCGCTGGCCCGCGCCGGCATCGCCGCCGGCGACAGCGCCCTCATCATTACCAGTCGCGCCAGCTTCGAAATGGTGCAGAAGGCCGCGACCCTGGGCGTCGGTACCCTCGCCGCCGTGTCAGCCCCCACGGCCCGCGCCGTGCGGCTGGCCGAAAACCTGAATGTCACCTTGATCGGATTTCTGCGCCAGGAGGCCTGCGTGATCTACACCGGAAGCAATACCCTGTCCATGTCGGAGGTCAGCGCATGAGCCCCGATACCCTGATCAAGATGGCCAACCAGATCGGCGCCTTTTTCGAGGCCATGCCGGATCGCGAACAGGCGATCAAGGACATCGCCAGCCATCTGCGGGGCACCTGGGATCCGCGCATGCGCAAGCAGCTCGTGGCCATGCTCGGCGGCGCGGATGAAGCAAAACTCAAACCGGCGGTACGCGGCGCGGTAATCGCGCTCCGTCAAGCCGACGCGGGCTGAAGCGACGTCCTGCAGCCCTCGAACATCACGGAACGGGGGGTTCTCCTGCCGCGCAGCAGGCTCGGCGTCGGCACCGCTGAAGTATTTGCGCAAGGGACACACCTGGCCGCTGGCGCAGCCATGCCTGTTCCGGCACTCGGTCAGGCTCTGGTCCAGCGTCACCATTTCCCCGCAAACCGCGCAGTGCTCCATGGGTGAATCGAACATGGTCTATTCTCCACTCCCTGCCGGAACAAGGATAGGGAAGCCAGGGGCATAAAGTAAGCTGCTCAGGGTGGCGCTCCGGCTGCTAGAATCCGGACCATGATCGAATGGACTCCTGCGCTCAGCACCGGCGTGCCGGTGCTCGACGAACAGCACAAGGCGATTTTTCAGTGGCTGGCCGAACTGGAAAGCGCCACCGTCGACCAGCGCACGCTTTTCGGCGTGTATGTCATTACCCGCCTGAAGCATTACATGCGCGAGCACTTCGCCGCCGAGGAAGCCATGATGAAGGCAGCCGGCTATCCCAACCTCGCCGAACATCTGGCGCAGCATGCCGAGTTTCGCTCCAGGCTGGAGGAAATCCAGCTCAAGTCGATCGGAGAGGACATCTCGACCGATACCGTGCGCTTCCTCAACCACTGGCTCACCAATCACATCGCCAAAACCGACATGGCTTACGTGCCCTACCTGAAGAAGCAGCAGGCTAAGACATAGCACGAACGACCTGCGTTGCTTCCCGCCCGCCGGCGAGGTACGATGGCCCGATGAAATACCCGGTCTCGATTGGCATACTCGCGATACTCTGCGCAGCGGCAACGGCTTTCGGCCAGACCGCTGCCGCACCCTCCGCCGACGTCGGCTTTCACTGCTGGGTCGGCAACGACGGCGCGCCCTTGTTCACGCGCCGCATCCGCTGCATCGCCGATCGCGAACTCCGTCTCGAGGAAATGCCGGACATGGAGTCGCCCGGCATCATCGACATCCTTCACCGCGAACTGCACTTCGGCTCCGGAGTTTCGACGGAGAAAATGTTCAAGGCGAACATCGAGCGGGTCCGAGAGTCCGGCGAAGTATGGAATATCCGTATTTTTACCGATCCCTACGACTCGTCCTGGGAGGAGCAGCGTCCCCAGAAACTGGTCAACGCCGTCCTTTGTCCGCGCGACCTGACCTGCGCCGTGACGTTCACACGCTAAGGTGCCGCGACCGGGGGCTGCGGTTAAGCCCCGATTTAGTAGAGCACCTCGCTCCAGCGGCCGCTAGCCTTGAGCGCATTCTCGACGCGCAGCCAGTTGCCGCCTGAACCGGCCAGCGTGATCATCGCCTGGTCGATCACCGGCAACAGTTTCGTCGTGCCGGCGACGAAGACCCGGGTGTTCGATCGCTGCAGCATGTTCCAGACCTCGGCCGCATTCTGCTCCACGATTTCACCCAGTGCGACCGGTGCATCCAGCGCCGGGCGCGGGCTGACCGCCTGGAAGGCCTTGAACGTCGGCTGGTCGAAGTAATTGGCCAGATCGCTGTTTTCGTCGTTCATGTAAAGCATCTCCAGCGGACTTCTGGCGCCGTAAAAGAGCCTGACCCTGCCCTGCCAGCCGCCGACCTTTTCGTAGATCTGGCGGATCAGGGTACGGAAGGGCGCGATGCCGGTGCCCATGCCCAGCATCAGGATGTCGGCGGTCTTGTCCTCGGGGATGACGAAAGGGTAGCCGACCGGACCGGCGAACTCCAGCCGGTCTTCCGGGCGCAGGTCGCACAGGTAGTTGGAGGCGATGCCCCGGTATTCCTCGCCGTTGAATTCGTCGATGTAGCTGCAGCGACGCACGCAGATGGCGAACTCCGTGGCATTGCCGCGCCGTTCCAGGTCCATGATCGAGTACAGGCGCGCATGGCTGCGATTGCCGAACTGTCCCGGCGCCATGACGCGGATCAGATTGCCCGGTTGCGGATCGAAGGACAGGTCGCCGGTGTGGAGCACCAGGTGCCGCACCTCCTCGCGCGAGCCTGGCGGCGTGATGCGGCGGGACTCCATGAGCGTTGCCGAATAGGTCCGTGCAGGAGGTGCGGCGGGGGGCGTTTGTGGCTGCATGAGATGGACTCCTCGAAAATTCAGTGATGCTTCATGGCGGATATGGCGGGCTCGGCGCTGCAGGCCGTGTCGCAGCCGCTGCCGGCGGAACAGCAGCCGCACTTTCCCGGATCGCGGAAGGGGCCGAGTTGCGGATTCCTCGCTGCGAAACCGCGGTAGATGCGGTCGATCAGGATGCCGGCCAGCGCGAGGCTGAAGATGATCGCAACAGTGACCAAGTAAATGACCATTGCTAGGTAGACTTGGCGAAGGGCCGCCCCGAGCCAAGGCGGCTCGCGCCGGAGGCGCAATTGTCGAGGTGCCATGACCGAAGCGCCCCGTCACATTCCGAGCGGAGCGAGGCCTGCAAGCTCCCCTCCGCGAGGAGGGGCTGGGGGAGGCGGGTCATCACTTCATCCCCCCAGCCCGGCAAAGCCCATGAAGGACAGTGAGAGGATGCCGGCCAGCATCAGCGACAGCGCCGTGCCCTGCGCCAGGTCGGGCACGTTGGACAGCGTCAGGCGCTCTCGCACGCTGGCCATCAGCACCAGCGCCAGGGTGAAGCCGGCGCCGCCGCCAATGCTGAAGGTGACGGACTGCAGCAGGTCGTATTCACGCGAAGTCTGGAACAGCGCCACGCCCAGCACGGCACAGTTGGTCGTGATCAGGGGCAGGTAGATGCCCAGCGCGCGGAACAGCGTCGGGCTGTACTTCTTCAGCACCATCTCCACCAGTTGCACCGAGGAGGCGATGATCACGATGTAGGAGATCAGGCGCAGGAATTCGAGGTGAAAGGCCGACAGCAGAAGGTTGAGGCCATAGGCGCAAAGCGAGGCCACCAGCATCACGAAGGTGGTCGCCACGCCCATCGGAAAGGCCGTGTCGAGCTTGCCCGAGACGCCGAGGAAGGGACATAGGCCGAGGAACATCGCCAGCACGAAATTGTTGGCGAGCAGCGCATTGACGAAGATCTGGAAGGCGGTCTCATGCATGGTCGGACCCAACCGTCAGCGCGCGCTGCTTGCGCCGCGCCATCCAGGAGAACAGCAGCAGCCAGCCGCCGAGCACGAAGAAGCCGCCGGGCGGCAGGACCATGATCACCCAGGGCTGGAAGCCGGCGCCGAACAGCGTGATGCCGAACAGCGTGCCGGCGCCGAGGATCTCGCGCACCACGCCCAGCGCCAAGAGGCCGATGGTGAAGCCGACACCCATGCCAGCGGCGTTGATCATCGCCGGCATGGGCGGGTTTTTCGCCGCATGGGCCTCGGCGCGGCCGAGGATGATGCAATTCACCACGATGAGCTGGATGAAGGCGCCCAGCGCGTCGTAGAGAGCCAGGCTGATGGCCTGGATCGCATAGTCGACCGCGGTGACAAAGGTGGCGATGATCACAATGTACACGGCGATGCGCACTTCCTTCGGCGTCACCTTGCGCATCATCGACACCAACCCGCAGGACGCGATCAGCACGAGCAATGTAGCCAGGCCCATCGATATGGCATTGACCGCCGACACCGTCACGGCCAGCGTCGGGCACATGCCGAGGATCATGACGAAGGTCGGGTTCTGTTTCCAGACGCCCTCCATGAACTCGTCCCAGGTTTGCGGCGCAGCGGCACTCATGACTTGCTCCTCAGCTTGTCCAGATTCGGCACCAGGCGCGGCATCAGCGCCTGCGCCGAATCGTTGATGGCCTTGCCCACGGCGCGCGAGGTGATCGTTGCGCCGGCGATGGCGTCGATCTGCCAGGCGCCGGTCTTGCTGCCATGCTTGACGGCCTTGACCTCGTTGGCCAGCGCCGAGAGGTCGGCCTTGAGCTTGAGGTCAAGCGCCGTGAAATTGGCAAGGAAGTCCTTGTCAGTGATGATCTTGTCGCCGATTCCGGGGGTCTCGCGCATCGACACCACGCCGATGCCGACCACGCACTGGCATTCGGGCGCGTAGCCGAACATGATGCGCACCGTGTCGGCATAGCCCTTGGCGCCGCCCTCGGCGGCTATGCCGGCGAGCTTGCCGGCGTCATCATAGGCGGCGAAGAACTTGACCGCACCGGGCGGAATCGCCGTGTCGCCGGCGCCGACTTTCGTAATGCCGCCACCCGGCTGGGCGATGAACTCGGCGATCGACTTGGCCGTCGGGATCACCTTGAACACAGCCCGCTCGGTGGCGATGCGCTTATTGGCGGCGACCGCGTCGTAGGTGCCCTGGTAGGCACCTACGATGATCAGGCCGCAGATCGCCGAGACGAGGCCGAGGGTACGGATCATCGCGGCGGTCGGCGATTCGGGCACGGCGGCGTCCGGCGCCGCAACGGCGATCGGTATCACCTTCTTGTCGCTGGAGGGCTGGTCTCTCATTTTTTCGGTTTCTTCGGCAGGAAGCGCTTCTTCGGCGTCACGGCGCTGGCTTCTTCGCGCGAGATGTAACCCGGATTCAGCGGATAGGTGGCGCGTTTCCTGGCGCGATCGAGCGCGCCGCGGCCGAAGGGCACCGGCTGGGTGATCTTCTCGATCAGCGGCGAGGCGGCATTGGCGATCAGGATCGCGTACATCACGCCTTCCGGCAGGCCGCTGTAGTACCGGATCACCACGGTCAGGAGGCCGATCAGCGCGCCATAGACCCACATGCCCTTGGGCGTCACCGGCGAGGTCGCCATGTCGGTCGCCATGTATACCGCGCCGAGGATCAGGCCGCCGGAGAACAGCATGAAGAAGGGGTTCGGATAGCGCACCGGATCGAAGGCGAACAGCAGCCAGGCGGTGAGCGCCGCGCTGCCGAGGATGGCCAGCGGAATCCGCCAATCCATGAAACGCCGCGCCGCAAGATACAGGCCGCAGATCAGGATCAGCGCCGGCGCCGGGCCGACCGCCATATGACCGGAGAGCGAGGTCAGCAGTTCGTCGGCATTCGCGATCACGCCGTCGAACTTCCATTTCGCCAGCGGCGTGGCACCGGCCAGCGCATCGAGGTTCTTCGCCTTGAGCCAGGCCGCGGTATCTGCCGGAATCATCAGCGGCCAGGCCAGTGAGGACGGAATGAATTCAGTGAAGCGTCCCGCCAGGAAGGACGGCGTGTAGGTCGCGATCGCGGTCGGAAAAGCCGCCTGGACGAAGGCGCGGCCAACCAGCGCCGGGTTGAAGACGTTGAAGCCGATGCCACCGAACAGGGCCTTGCCCAGCGCGATGGCGACGATGCCGGCGACCGCGCCCATCCACAGCGAAAAGCCCGGCGGCAGGGTCAGCGCCAGCAGCAGGCCGGTGATCACCGCCGAGTAGTCGGACAGGCGCCCCGCCTGGGTGCCGGTCCGCACGAAGAATCGTTCTGTCAGCAGGCAGGCGGCGGTGACGACGACAATCGACGCCAACGCCGAAATACCATACTGGAAGACATAGAACGCGCAGATCGGCAGCAGCGAATACACCACATGTCGCATGATGGTCTCGACCGTCTTCGCCGCCTGCACGTGCGGCGCCGAGCGAATCTCGATGAGCGGTTGGTTCATGCGGCTTTTTCCCGCAGGATCTGCTTGGCGACGCGGAACTGCTGCACCAGCGGAATGTTGGACGGGCAGACGTAGGTGCAGCAGCCGCACTCGAAGCAGTCGCCGAGGAAATACTGCTCGCCCATCAGGTCGTACTCGCGCTTGGCGGCGAGCATGCCCAGCGTCGACGGGTTGAGACCCATCGGGCAGGACTCGACGCACTCGCCGCACTTGATGCAGGGATAGGTCTGGCGCATTTCGCGCATCTGCATGTCCTCGCGGCGGAACACCAGCACGCCGGAGACGCCCTTGGTGATCGGCACGTCGAGCGAACCGATGGCCTGGCCCATCATCGGCCCGCCGAGGATCACCTGGCGTGCATCCATCGCATCCACCGCCGGCGCGCCGGCATAGTCGAGCACGAACTTGAGCGGCGTGCCGAGGATCACGCGGTAGTCGCCGGGCTTGGCGACACCGGGCCCGGTGACCGTCACCACGCGCTCGGTGAGGCCCTGCCCCAGCGGCAGCAGTTTGCCCAGCGCCGCCAGGGTGCCGACGTTGCTGACCACCATGCCCAGCGCGATGGGCAGGCCGCCGGCCGGCATCTCGGCGCCGAACAGCGCCATGATCAGCATTTTTTCCGAACCCTGCGGATACTTGGTCGGCACCGCCTCGACGTGGATCTCCTCCGTGACGCCTGCCGCCATCGCATCGGCAATGGCCTGGCGCAGCACCAGCACCGCGTCCGGCTTGTTATCCTCGACACCGATGATGGTGCGCACCGCGCCCGTCGCGCTCATGGCATAGCGGATGCCCGCGATCAGATCGGCGGCATGCTCGACCATGATGCGATGGTCGCAGGTGAGATAGGGCTCGCACTCGCAGCCGTTCACCACCAGGGTGTGCACCCTGGCCTGCTTCGGCACCGAGAGCTTGGCATGGGTCGGAAAAGCCGCGCCGCCCAGGCCCACCATGCCGGTATCCCAGATCGCCTGCAGGATGTCCTGGCCGGTACCCTGGCTGAGGTCGCGCGGCTGGCCCCAGAGGTCTTCCTGTGTCGCCCCGCGATGAGCGCGGATGACGATGGATTCGATCCAGGTGCCGCGCATGCCGGGACGCAGGCCAATGAATTCGACCACGCCCGACAGCGGCGCGTGATGCGGCACGGACAGCCACTCGTCGCTGCGCGCGATGGGCTGGCCGCGCACCACTTCCTGGCCGACGCGGACGATAGGCCGCGGCGCCTTGCCGATGTGCTGCAACAGCGGCACCGTCACCCTGTCCGGAAATGGCAGGCGGCGGATCTTGCGTTCCGCCGTCAGCTTGCAGCTCGGCGGATGCACGCCGCGCTGGAAGGCCTCGCCGCGGAAGTAGGAAACCAGCTTCATGACGGATCAGTTGAACTTCGCCGCCCGCGCCATGAGCTTTTCGACGCCCGGCTCATTCATGTTCCACGGCGTGCCGGGATGAATGCAGCCGGCCGTACACTTCTCCGCCGCCTTGACGATGTCGGCGAATTTCGCGCCCTTCGGGTTGGTCACTACCGCGAGTTTCTGGTCGTTGTAGGCAAAGGTCTTCGGCGCCAGCGTGGTGCATTCGTCGCAGGCCGTGCATTCGGGCGACTCGATCCACACCGGCTCGTAGTCACTGCCCTCCGGTACCGCAGCCGCCGTGTCGCCGGCGCCGACTCCCGTGCCGGCGACGCCCACCGCACCCGTCCCCAGCCCGAGGCTGGCGCTGATCTTCGCCAGCAGGTCTTCCCGCACGCGGGTCTCGACCTGCTCGATATCGCCGGCCTCGATGCCGGCATGGGCCAGGCCGCGCAACTGGCGCCAGAAGTGCAGCCGCTCCTCCACCGACTTGATGAGTTCCTCGGTGACCAGCAGGCGCATCAGGCGGTTCTTCTTGTCCACCGCCCAGATGAAGGGGAACATGCCTTCGCGCCCGTCGGCATCCAGTTCGAGGAACTCGGCCACCGGCACCATGTTCTCGTTCCAGGTCTCCGGCGGCGCCTTGCGGAAATGCTTGAGGAAGCGCGCCTCGGTGGCCGCGAAATCGGCGAAGGTCATGGGCAGTTCCATCCTTTGAGATGCCCCCGCCTCATCGAGATACTTCAGCGTGTACATCGGCCAGTCGGTGTCGGGCGAGGGATTGCCCTCGAGGCTGACGCACTCGGCAAACGTCGTGCCGGCATCCGGATCGAAGCGGAACAGCGGATAGGCGCGGCCCTCGACGGCCAGCTTGCTCTGATCCACGCTCTTGTCGTCGCCCACGCCGTGCTCGGGCGGACAGACGGCGTAGATGTTGAACAGCGCCGGACGGCGGCTGTTGATGCCGTCGATGTAGCTCTCTATCAAGTGATTGACGTGGGCGATGGTGCCCGACATCACGTAGGACGTGCGGTGCGCCATGCCGATCAGGCTGATCTCCTTGCGCGTCTCCTTCTTGCCGCGCTGGGCGTCGCCCCATGGCGCCATGTCGGAAACCTGGCTGATGAAGCCCGAGGTGCAGGCCTGGCCGCCGGTATTCGAATACACCTGGGTGTCGACTACCAGGATCTTGATCGGCATGCCCGACATCAGCGCGCGCGACAGGTTCTGGAAGCCGATGTCATACATGGCGCCGTCGCCGCCGATCGACACCACCGGCGGGCACAGCAGCCACTCGTCGGCGGAGAACTGCTGCCAATTGAAGCGGCGGAAGAAATCGTCGTCGCGATCCGGCAGGTAGTCGCCCGCAAGTTCCTTCTCCGCCATGCGCACGGCCTTGAAGCCGTCGGCCATTTTCGCCATGTGGCCCTCGAAGATGCCCATCGCCACCGAGGGCGAATCCTGGAACAGGTGCGAGGTCCAGGGGAAGGGATAGGGATGGAAGGGATAGGTCGAGCCCCAGACCGAGGTACAGCCCGTGGAATTGACCACGCCCATCTCGGCGCGGCCGCGATTGCTCGGGCCCTCGGCGTAGCGCCACTTGAGGTCCTTGAGCCTCTCCAGCAACTGCGCCGTGTTCTTAACCCAGGCGGGGTCCAGAAGTTGCGAAGGCTTGTCGGCGTTGAGCTTGTTGGCGAGGTTCGACAGCGTCAGGTCGTGTTGGCCGGTCGATTCGACGGCACGCACCACGGCGCCGGTGTCGGTGAGGTCCACCGCCGATGCCAGCTTGACGCGCATGTGCTGCTCGAGGCGCCGGATCAGGTCGTCGATGCGTTCGATGAAAACCTTGACCCGCGGCTGCATCAAGGCCGTGACGGTCGAGGTAAACAGGTGGATCGCGGTCTTCTCGCCGCAACCCAGGCAGGCGCCGTCGCCGCAATTCATCGAGCCGTAGTTCCGCTTGTCCAGCAGCAGGGTTTCCAGCGCGCCGATCTTCTCGTCGAGGCTGTCGATGCGGCTGTATTCCGGCGGCGTGGTCGGCAGCTCGAGCCAGGTGTTCCAGTCGCGGCGCAGGCGCTCGACCGAGTCCTCGGTCTGGCTCACCATCTTCAGCGCGTTGTCCTCGCAGACCGTGACGCACAGCGCGCAGCCCTTGCAGGTGTAGGGATTGACCGTGATCGAGAACAGGCCGCCGCTGCCCTTGGCCTTCTTCTCCTTCTGCGACCAGTAGGGCTTGGTCGCGGCGAACTGGAAGCCGCCGAGGTGGATCTGCAACTGGGTGAATTCGGCAGCGAGGCCCGCGCGCTCGGCTTCCGGCGTCTCGGCCAGCACCGCATCCATGGCGCGGTCGATCAGCGGGCGCACGAAACCGCCATCACCGTCGATCAGGCCGCGCAGCTTCTTCTCGACCGCGCGCACGGCGCGGCGCAGGTGGCGCGTCGGCGTGCCGCTGGTCTCGATGCGATTCACCGCCGTGTTGAACACGTCGCCCACCGAGCTGACCAGGCCCGGGATCGCCGAATCCGGGCATTCGACGTAGCAGTTGCCGCAGGCGGTGCAGTTCTCGGCGATCCATTCCGGATGCTCGAAGCGGATGCCCGTCATGTCGCGGAACACGCCGGTCGCGGCCGGCACCAGCGAGGCGCCGATGAAAGGATCGACCAGGTTGTCGTTGCCCTTGCCGGTCAGGTAGAAGTGTCCGGTCTGTTCCCAGAAGCGGTGGATGTCACCCACCTTGCCCAGTTGTGCGCCGTCGGGCACCGGCAATTGCCTCAGCATGACCGGCAGGCCGGGATCCTTCTTGACGAAGCCCTTGCGCGTGACGCCGACTTCCTTCTCGGTGATCTCGGTCAGTTCGGTGAAGCCGCGGCGCACCACGCGCAGGTTGTCGGCCACCACGCGCGCGCCCTTGCCGCCGAACTTCGACTGCAACTGCGCCTCGATGGCGGTGAACAGCGCGTCCTCGGTCAGGCCGGCATTGGCCATGGTCGGGCTGGCGGCGAAGAAGGCGCCCTGGAAGGCGATGCCCTGCATGCGCAGCTGCAGTTCCGCCGCACCGGCTTCCTCGCGGGCGATCCGGAAGGCGTCGAGATGGAAGACGCGAATCTCGTTGTCGACGATGAACTTCTGCGCCCAGAGGGGGAAGCTGGCCCAGGTCTCGGCGCCGAGGTTGGACTGGATGATGAAGAAGCCGCCCTTCTTCAGGCCCGACAGCGGATTGCTGTGGCCGAACACCGCCGGGTCGGGCGAGAGCACGACATCGACATAGACGTATTCGCAGTTGATGCGGATCGGTTCCGGCGCCGCCGAGAGGTAGTAGGTGGTCGGCTGGCCCTTCTTTTCCGAGCCGTATTTCGGGTTGGCCTTGATGTCCCAGCCAAGCAGTTCGAACAGGGTCATCGCCAGGTTCTTGCCGGTGGTGATGGCGCCCCAGCCGCCCACCGAATGCATGCGCACCGTGATCGCGCCCTTGGGCAGCAGGTTGGGATTCTCCGAACCGCGCACACCCATTTCGCGGATGCGCGGATACTTGTCGGCGATGTCCTGCTGATGCACTTCGTCCTTCGGGTTCAGCGGATCGCGCGCAAAATCGATCGAGAGGTAGAAGAACTTGCGCCGTGCGCCCTCGGGCAGCATGTTCTCGATGGTACCGATCAGCGCCTCGGGCTGCAGGTCGCGGCTGCCCAGGCCGTAGCAGCCGGAGTAGAGTCGCGGCATCTCGGCCGCGGCATAGACCGCATAGCTGGCATACGGCGGCTCGCCGACCTGGCCCTGTGCCGCGGCCATTCCGTTCTCCACGCACTTCAGCAGTGCGGCACGCACCTCGCGCATCAAGGGCAGATCCTCGGCCAGCGGCTGGTCGGTGCGCTCCAGCACCGCGACGCCCTTCTTGCCGCGCAGCACCTGGCCCAGCAGGTCGCCGGGGAAGGGACGGAACATGGTCAGATTGACCACGCCGACCTTGAGTTTGCGCGTCTCGCGCAGGTAGTCGGCGACGGCTTCGGCCTGCACGATCATGCTGCCCATGCCGAGGATGATGTAATCGGCATCCTCGGTCTTGAAGCCGGAGACGCGCTGGTAGCGGCGCCCGGTCAACGCGGCCAACTCGTCCATGCAGCCGTCGGCCAGGGCCTCGACATGGTCGAAGAAATACGGACGCTGGCCGGCCGTGGCCTGCATGTAGGCATCCTGGTTCTGCACCGAGCCCGACAGAAGGGGCAGGTCCACGTCCCAGATCGCCGGCACGCGGCGGCGCTTGGGGCCGTAGAGCATCTGCTGCGCCGGCGTCGGCGAATCGATCATGTCGTCGGGACGGCCGAGGTATTCGGCGACCAGTTCGCGCTCGGGCAGCACGCAGGACTCGATCAGGTGGCTGGTGAGGAAGCCGTCCTGGCCGACGATGGCCGGCGTCAGCGAGAGCTCGGCGGTCTTGCGCGCGACGAGATTCAGGTCGGCCGCCTCGGTGGCGTTCTTCGCCATCATCTGGATGAAGCCGGTGTCATCGACACAGTGGTAGTCGTCATGGCCGGCATGGACGTTGAGCGATGCCTTGGTGATGGCGCGGCAACCCATGTTGAGCACGTAAGGCAGGCGCTTGCCGACCGCCGCGTAGAGCGACTCGTGCATGAAGGCGACGCCCTGCGCGGAGGAGAAATTGGTCGCGCGCAAGCCCGTCATCGCCATGCCGGCGGTGACCCCGGCGGCGGCATGCTCGGACTCAGGCTCGATGAAGATCAGCGGCTTGCCGGAAATGTTGAGGTGGCCCTTGGCCACCTCTTCTGCCCAATACTCGCCCATCTGCGTCGAGGGCGTGATCGGATAGGCGCCGGCGGCATCCGAGGATTCGCGCTCGACGTGAATGACGGCGGTATTGCCGTCCACAGCGTCGCGCACGCCGGGGTACTTGACCTTGCCCGCAGCGACGCCGGCGCCAGTTTGCGGCAGCAGGCCGGCGGAGAACATTTTCTTGATGATCGACAGACTCATGGCAGCTTCCTCGATGGCAAATTCAGATGTGCAGCGGCAGTGGTTCGTTGCGCAGGATTTTCTTGGCCGCCGCACCCTTGACGGCGCGGTCGGAGTTTTCGAACCAGACGATGGCGCCGGTCGGGCAGCGCTCGATCGGCTCGCGCGTGGCCTGGTCGTTCCAGTCGTAGTTGACCACGGCCAGGTTGCCGGCGAGTTGCATCAGCTTCAGCGGCGCATCGGCAACGCACTTGCCGCAGGCGGTGCAGGCCACCTCGCAGGCGGCCTCGGCGGTGTCGCCGTCCGCCTGATTCTTGCAGGCCACCCAGAGACGGTGACTTACGGCTTCGAGACTGAATAGCCCTTTCGGGCAGACCTCGACGCAATCGTTGCAGGCGGTACACTTTTCGCTGTCGACTACCGGCAGACCATGCGCATCCATGGCAATGGCATTGAAGCTGCAGACATTGGCGCAGTCGGCCAGCCCCAGGCAGCCCCAGGCGCATTCCTTGCCGCCGCCGGAGACCACGGCCGCCGCGCGGCAGGTCTTGAGGCCCTCGTAGCGCGCGCGCAGGAAGGCCACGTGGCGGCCGCCGCCGCAGGCCAGGCGCGCCACCTGCTTTTCCACCGTGCCGGCGGCGACGCCGAGCAGGTCGGCAATGCCCTGGCGCTGCTGCGGCGAACTCACCGTGCATTTGGCGGGAATGGTCTCGCCGCCGACGACTTTCTCGGCAAAATCGCGGCAGCCGGCCTGGCCGCAGGCCCCGCAGTTGGATTTCGGCAGCAGTTCCTCGACCTCGCCGATGCGCGGGTCTTCGAAAACATAGAGCTTCTTGTTGGCAAAGGCCAGCAGCAGCGCCAGGAGAACTCCCAGCCCCGCCATGAATGCGCCTGCCACCGCCAGATTCGACAACGACTCCAAGCCTGCCCTCTCCCGTGCCAGTATGGTTCCCTGTTTCTTTAAGCCTGAAACAAAACCGCGCCAATACCATGGTTTTCCTGCCGCACTTCGCCGCCGGCGGAAGCCCGAAACAGGCGCCGCGAAAGTAGACGAAAAACCACAGAAAGCGCTGGATTGACGCCTCCCGGCCTTGAGGGCCAAAGTCGCCAATCCGATCACGTCGCAGCCGGGAGTTGCTCCCGATCTGCAGAGGAAGCCGGCACGTTGGCGTCGGCTCGGGCAAACACCGGAAGCGGGGTCTCGCCTCGGATGTGTGTGACGGGTCTACTATAAGACTAGTAACCGAAATGTCCCAGCGGTTAATTTTATTTCGGCATTCGCCGAGTTCATTCGCCGCCAGGCTCACTGCGGCGGCGGCAGGCACGACCAGGGTCTGGCGGAATCAAGAAGCGTGCGAGGCCGGCAGCTCAGGCTTCCCGGCTCATTTCTTCAGACTTCCTCTGACGATTTCGTAGCAGGCCTCGATATGCGAATTGCCCAGATACATCATCGCCGTCACGCTGAGTGCCACGGCGGCGGCCTGCCCGGCGAAGGGGATGTATTTCAGGACTTGTTTGGTGGCGAGACGCGTGCTGACCTTTTTCATGGCCGCCACGGCAAGTTTCCGGGTGATGGCCCGCCCCGCCAGATCGCTGCCGACCTTCTTCAGCATGGCGTAGATCAGCACCTTGTGCCGCGGATCGAGTTCTTCGATCTGTTCGGGAGTCAGTCCGAACCTATGATTGATCGCCGGAATCATTTGCAACAGCATGCCGACGTCACCCGCGATGTCCAGACCCGGAATCGGAATCAGCGACATGCCTCCCGAGGTCGCGGCACGACGCCTGACCATGGCCTTGCAGGACGCGCGGATCCTGTCGAGTTCGTCGAGTGATTTCGGCAGCATGCTTTTCCCGAAGCTAGGGCCGCCGCTCTGCATAGCGCGGCAGGCCGTCGTCGCAATCCCACCAGGAGACCTTCGACGCCGTGAAAATGTGGAAGGCATCGGCGCTGGTAAAGGGCGTGTCGACCGTGCCCAGTCGCAGGCGCCTGACACCCGGTGCGTCGTCCTTGGCGGAGTAAATCGGGCTGCCGCAATTGGCGCAGAAGACCCGGACCTTGTCCGGCGAGGAGCGATATTCATTGAGCAATTCCGCGCCGGCAAGGATGCGGAAACGGTCCGTAGCCACCGGGCTCACCGCGGCAAACGCCGACCCCTGCGCCTTGCGGCACTGCGAACAATGGCAGATCGAAATCTCCCCGATTTCGCCGTCGTACTCGTAGCGGATCCCGCCGCACAAACAGCCGCCCTCGATCATGCCTCGC
>CAIZKA010000463.1 GCA_903933395.1 uncultured beta proteobacterium
GGCCGTGGTGCTGCCCTTCCGCCACGGCCGCGAGCATGCCGAGGGCGTGCTGAAGATTCCCCGCCCCGGCATTGCCGAGCGCATCGAATCCGAAATTGCCGCCTGGGAGGCGCTTTGTCCCTTCCTCGCCGAAACCGGCGCAAATCTCGGGCTGCCGGAGCTGCCCTATGCCGAGACCTTTGCCGCGCTGGCCGGCCAGCTGCGTGCGGAACTCGACCCGGAGCGCGAACAGCAGCATCTCGCGGCCGCAGCAAGTCTTTATGACGGGAGTCCGCTGCGCGTCCCAGCGCTGCTGCCCTGGTGCGCCCCCGGCGTGACGGCGATGACGCGCCTGCGCGGACGGCGCCTCTCGGACGCGGACGACACGGGAACCCGGCAGCGCGCGACGCTGCTCGCGCAAGGTCTGCTGGCGCGGCCGTTCTGGCATGACGACGAACCCGCGCTGTTCCACGCCGACCCGCATGCCGGCAACCTGATCGCGCTCGATGACGGCGGCATCGGCGTGATCGACTGGGCCATGTCGGCGCTGGTGACACGGCACCGGCGCGAAGCGCTGATGCGCATCGCGCTGGGCGGCCTGACGCTGGACGCGCCGCTGCTGCGGCGCGGGCTCGCCGCGCTGTTCGACCGGACGGACATCCCCGGGCCGGCGCTAGACGCAGCGCTCGCCGAAGTCGCGCACGGCGCGCTGCCCGGCATCGCCTGGGCGCTGCGCCTGCTCGACCGCTGCGCGATCCTGCTCGGCGCCAGCCTGGCGCCGGACCTGCTGTTGCTGCGCAAGACCCTGGCCAACCTGACGCGGGTGCTGGACGACCTGGCGCCCGGCTTTCGCGCCGACGAGGTGCTGGTCGCCGAAGGCATGGCGCGGGTCCTGGGCGAGCTGCCGCTGCGGCTGGCGACGCCGCTGGCCGCGGGTGACTGGCCGAGCCGCCTCGCGCCGGCCGAGCTGTGGGGCCTGGCGCTGGCGCTGCCCGACCTCGGCCGCCGCGCCTGGTGCTATCGCCGCCTGGGCACGCCGGCGGACGATCCGCTCGCGGCGCCGGACGCCTATGTCGCCTGAGCCAGGAAACTGCCCAGGCGCTGGTCGACCGTGAGGATGTGCTCGGTGAGCCAGCGGTCGAGGAAGACGATCTCCCCTTCCGCCACCGCATAGCCGGCTTGCGCGAGGCCGGCCTGCCATTCCAGCGCCGCGTCGATCAGTTCGCGGTGGGCCGCCTGGTGCCCGACCATCGCGGGATAGCGGTGCTTGAGCATCAGGCGCTCCTCGTGGCTGAAGTGCCAGACCGTGCAATTGATCAGCTCCGTGAGCGTCGCCGCCAGATAGTCGGCGGATTCCCCGCACGTGGCGGCACGATTGAATTCGTTGAAGATCGCGATCAGCCGGCGGTGGTCGTCATCGATTTCATCCACGCCGACGCTGAGGATACTGCTCCAGGCGATGTCCTTCATGTTGCCTCCCTTGGCGGCGGCGCCGGCCCGGTTGATCCGGTCCTGCCGCTTTGGCATCCACTCTACCGCAACCCGCCGCCCCCAGGCGACGCCCCGGAAATCGGCGCAGGGTGTCATCCCGGGCTTGACCCGGGATCCAGTTTTACGTCGAATGCCTGGATTCCGGCGTTCGCCGGAATGACGGACCGGGGTGCAAAGGAATCCAGCCCTGCCGATACACAAGTGCCGGATCTCGCGATTGGCCGGCGGTGAATCGATAGTGGAGACCGGGGTTTGTGCGATTAAAATCACGGCTTCGAACGCCACAATGGAAAGCCCGCACAAAGTGGAAATAAGCCCGCACAAAGGTAAGACAGGTCTGGTACGCCTGAAGAACGCCTTCGGTTATTCGCTGGCGGGCTTCCGCGCCGCCTACGAGCACGAAGACGCCTTCCGCCAGGAAGTGCTGCTGGCCGCCATCCTGATCCCGCTGGCATTCTGGCTGCCGGCCGGCAATCTCGGCAAGGCGCTGATGATCGGCAGCGTGCTGCTGGTGCTGATGGTCGAACTGCTCAATTCCGCCATCGAGGCCACGGTGGACCGCATCTCGCTCGACAACCACGACCTCGCCAAGCGCGCCAAGGATATCGGCAGCGCCGCGGTGCTGGTCAGCCTGATCAACGTGGCGGCGGTATGGGGACTGGTGCTGGCGGGATGAAGAGGTTCCGTTTCAGATAACTCGCTGAAAAGCGCACTTATGCGATTCCGATTGCCC
>CAIZKA010000464.1 GCA_903933395.1 uncultured beta proteobacterium
AGTACGCGCAACTCGGCATTAGTGTAGCGCAAGCGGCTGGCGAGCACGCTGGCGATGCCTTCCATCAGCCGCAGGCCGAGCTTCTTGTGCTCATCGGCAAACTTGTCGAAGGCGCGGCGCGACAGTACATACAGTTCGGTATCGGTGAACGCGACCGCATTGGCCGAGCGCACCTCGCCGTCAAGGAAGGCCATCTCGCCGAAGAAGGCGCCGCGGCCGAAGGTACCGAGGTGGTGCGATTGCCGGTCGGACAGCGGCAACATGATGCGCACCGCGCCGCGCCGTATCAGGAACAGTTCGTCACCGGCTTCGCCGCGCGAGAAGATGGTATCGCCCTTCGCCACGCGGCGCTTCTCCATGCACTGTTCGAGCGCGGCCAGCGTCTGTTCCTTGCGCCCGGCAAACAGCTCGACTTCATGAAGTTCCAGCGCAGCTTCCTCGTCAACCAAACACATGGTTTCGTGGATGATGCGGTCCTCGACCCACTCCAGCGCATCGTCCAGAGAGGGGAACACGCGCACCGGGCTGTCCTGGCGGATCAGCCCGACCTGGTCGAAGTATTGCTGCATGTCGCGTCCCGAGGGCAGGGTCGCCGGAATTGCGCTGAAGATCAGGAAGCCGCTACGCTCGGCAAGCATGTCCTTGACCTGTTCCAGCAGGTGCGCCGCAGTGACATCGACGGTCTGGATGCGGCGCATGTCGAGGATCAGGAAGTCGCGCGTCTTGAGTTCCGGCTCCATGGAAAGGTAGAGCTGGTCGGCGGTGCCGAAAAACAGGCTGCCCTGCAATTCGATGATCGCCGCCCGATCGCCGTGGGCCGTGAGAATTTCCATTTCCTCGTGGGTGCGGATGCGCTTCGAGAAAGTCTCGTTGCCGAGCAGCTTGCGGCGGATGATGGAACCGCCGATCTGCTCGCGGATGAACAGCACCACGGCGAGCACGATGCCGATGCCGGATGCCGCGATCAGACTGACCGTCAGGGCCGTACCGACCACGGCGACAATTACGACAAAATCAAGGATGGTCGAGCGCGATTTCAGGTAATGGAGGCTGTTGCGATCGATCATGCGCACGCCGATCACGATCAGGATGCCGGCCAGCCCGGCCACCGGAATCCAGGCGATGAAGTTCGCCAGCAGCAGGAAGGCGACCAGTGTCAGTACGCCCTCGACCAGACCGGAGAAGCGGCTGCTGGCACCGCCGGAAATATTCACCAGCGTCGCGCCCATGGTGCCGGCGCCCGGAATGCCGCCGATGGCGCCCGACGCCAGATTGCCGAGGCCCTGGCCGATCAGTTCGCGGTTCGAATCGTGGCGCGAACGGGTCATTGCATCGAGCACCACGCAGGTTTTCAGCGTGTCGATAGACAGCAGCACGGCCAGGGTCAGTGCCGGCATCACCAGCAGTTGCAACTGCTGCAGGCTGACATCGGAAATCGCCGTCCAGCGTCCGGACAGGCCGGCGAAGAAACTGCCGCCACCGCCGCCGTCGAGGGCGCCGACCACCAGCGTATTGGCCTGCAGGCTCAGCAGCGCGGGATCCAGCAGGCCAAGACCGGAGTAGGCGGCAATGCCTGCCACCAGGCCGAGTACCGCGCCCGGCACCGCTTTTATCAGCCGCGGTGCCCCCAGCATCACGATGATGGTCACCACGCCGACAACAATGCCCTGCCAGCGCCATTGATCGGGCGCGGCCAGCGCCGCCCAGAAGTGCAAGCCCTTGGGTGTGCCCAGCAGTTTCGGCACCTGGCTGCCGATGATGATCAGCCCGACCCCGGACAGATAGCCACTGACAACGGTGTAGGGCATGTACTTGATCAGGCGCCCCAGGCGCAGCAGGCCGAAAGCCACCTGCATCGAGCCGGCAAGCAAACCGAGCAGGGTCAGCAGCAGCAGTATCGTATCCACCGGCGCACCACTATGCATGGCCTCGATGGCAAAGGCGGAGACCACCGCCGCGGCCGGGGCGCAGGGCGCCGAAATCAGTCGATTGGTACCGCCGAAGGTCGACGCCACAATCCCGATCGCGGTGGCGCCGAGGATGCCTGCCAGCGCGCCGAGCGCGACGTGGGCCGTACCCAGGACCGAATAAATGGTCACGCCGAAAGCTATGGCCGAGGGCAAAGCCACCAGCATGGCGGCAAATCCGCCCCAGAAATCACCAGCGGGATTTTCCAGCTTTGGCAGTTTCATGTTCCATCGATACCAGGAGGGATATAAGGACAGTATAAATCCCGTACGCGGCACCGCAACATTCCATCAGCGCCTCCCGTCGACTCTCGACTGGCTGTAAGCTTCAACTTTCAACAAACAATATCTCGGAGGATGTCCCCATGAAGCAAGTTCGCACCCTGTTGCTCGCCGCGTTCACGCTGGCCGTCGCCGCCACGGCCCATGCTCAGGAATTCGTCACGGTCCTCACCGGCGGCACCTCAGGCGTCTACTACCCGATGGGCGTCGCCCTCTCGCAGATCTACGGCAAAGCCATGCCCGGCGCCAAGACTTCGGCCCAGGTCACCAAGGCCAGCGTGGAGAACCTCAACCTGCTGCAAGCGGGGCGCGGCGAAATTGCCTTCACTCTCGGCGATTCGCTGTCAGATGCATGGAAGGGTGACGAGGAGGCCGGTTTCAAGACGCCGCTGAAAAAGCTGCGTACCATCGCGGCGATTTATCCCAATTACATCCAGATCGTCGCCAACGCCGACTCCGGCATCAAGACCCTGGCCGACCTCAAGGGCAAGCGCATCGCCGTCGGCGCACCGAAGTCCGGCACAGAACTCAACGCCCGGGCCATTTTCAAGGGCGCAGGCATGAGCTACAAGGATTTCGCCAAGGTCGAATACCTGCCCTTCGGCGAATCGGTGGAGCTGATGAAGAACCGCCAGCTCGACGCCACGCTGATTTCCGCGGGTCTCGGCGTCGCCGCCATCCGCGACCTCGCCACGTCGGTCAAGATCGTCATCGTGTCGGTGCCCGCCGACGTCGTGGCGAAGATCGGCGAAGCCGCCTACCAGGCCGGCACCGTTCCGGCCAACACCTACAACGGCCAGACCGACGCCGTGACCACCGTGGCGATCCAGAACTTCCTGGTCAGCCACGAGGGCGTATCGACCGATGCCGGCTACAAGATGACCAAGGCGATCTTCGACAACCTGCCCGACCTGCAGGCGGCCCACGCTGCGGCCAAGGCGATCTCCCGCGAGAACGCCGCCAAGGCGCCGCCGGCACCGCTGCATGCGGGCGCGGAGAAGTACTACAAGGAAATCGGGCTGATCAAGTAAGCGGGGCCTGACGTGCAGCTCCAAGCGGTCGCCCCTGACCACGGTCAGGAAGAGTTCTCCGAGCACGGCGTGCAGCGCCGGCTCGGGGGCGGCTGGCTGACGATTCTCAATACCATCGCGCTGACCTTCTCCACTTACCAGCTGGTCGTCGCCGCGTTTCATCCGCTCTCCAGCCTGGTGATACGCAGCCTGCACGTCGGTTTCCTGCTCTGCATCACTTTCATCCTCTACCCGGCCTTCAAGAGCGGCGGCAAACTTTCGAAAGTCGGCGTTGGCGATACGGTGCTGGCTTTCGGTGCGCTGGCCTTGTCGACCTACCACTGGGTATTCGAGGCCGACCTGATCCAGCGCTCGGGCGATCCGAGCGGCGTCGACCTCTTCGTCGGCACTGCGCTGGTGATCCTCACCTTCGAGGCGGCGCGGCGCATCCTCGGACTGGCCCTGCCCATCATCTGCGGTGCGTTCCTGCTGTATGGCCTGTTCGGGCATTGGCTGCCCGGCGACCTCGGCCATCGCGCCTACGGCTTCGACCAGATCATCAACCACATGGCGCTCGGCACCGAAGGCATCTTCGGCATCCCGACGCTGGTCTCGGCGACCTACATCTTCCTCTTCATCCTGTTCGGATCCTTCCTCGAACACGCCGGGATGATCAACCTGTTCAACTCGCTGGCACTTGGCTTCGTCGGCCACACCAAAGGCGGTCCGGCCAAGGTTGCGGTAATTTCCTCGGGCCTCATGGGCACCATCTCCGGCTCGGGCGTGGCCAACGTGCTGACCACCGGACAGTTCACCATTCCACTGATGAAGAAGTTCGGCTATTCCGGCGTCTTCGCCGGCGCGGTGGAAGCCACTTCCTCGATGGGCGGCCAGATCATGCCGCCGGTGATGGGCGCGGTGGCCTTCATCATGGCCGAGAACATCAACGTGCCCTACTCGGAGATCGTCAAGGCGGCGGCGATCCCGGCCATCCTCTATTACGTCACCGCCTTCTGGATGGTGCACCTGGAAGCGGGACGCAAGAACCTGACCGGCCTGCCCAAGGAGGAGTGTCCCAATCCCTGGCACGCCATGCGCGACAACTGGTACCTGCTGCTGCCGCTGGTGGTGCTGGTATGGACCCTGTTCAACGGTTTCACGCCGATGTTCGCCGGCATGATCGGGCTGGTGCTTACCGCCGTCCTGATCCTTGGCGCCGCCATCGCGGCACGCGTCTCCAGCACAGCATTCCGCTGCGTATTCTGGCTGGCGCTGGGGCTCATCGCCGCCGTCTTCGTCAAGAACATGGAAACTTGGGGCGTCTATCCGCTGCTGGCGCTTATCGCCGCGCTGGTGGCGCAGACCTTCGCCATCAAAGGCGGCATGAAGACCTTGCACCTGCTCAAGATGAGCCTGGTCGAGGGCGCCCAGCAGGCGCTGCCGGTGGGCGTCGCCTGCGCCATCGTCGGTGTCATCATCGGCGTGCTGACTCTGACCGGTGCCGCATCGAGCTTCGCCGGCTTCATCCTCAGCGTCGGCGAGAAGAGCCTTTTCCTCTCCCTGGTGCTGACCATGCTGGTCTGCCTGGTACTCGGCATGGGCATTCCGACCATCCCGAATTACATCATCACCAGTTCCATCGCGGCGCCGGCCCTGCTCAAGCTCGGCGTGCCGCTGATCGTCAGCCACATGTTCGTCTTTTACTTCGGCATCATGGCCGACCTGACGCCGCCGGTGGCACTGGCCGCCTTCGCCGCCGCTTCGATCGCCAAGGAATCGGCGATGTGGATCGGCATCAAGGCGGTACAGATCGCCATCGCCGGCTTCGTCATCCCCTACATGGCTGTGTATACCCCAGCGCTGATGCTGCAGGGCGATTGGACGTTCGCTGCCGTCGCCTACATCGTGTTCAAGGCGGTGGTGTCGATCATGCTGTGGGGTGCGGCAGCGATCGGCTTCCTGACCGGCCCGCTCAATATGGCCGAGCGCATCTTTGCCGCCGCTGCGGCCTTCATGCTGGTAGCGGCGATTCCGCTCACCGACGAAATCGGCTTCGTCATGAGCGCGGCTTTCGTCGTCTGGCACATTATTCGCAGACGGCGCGCGGATCGCCGTCCCGCCAGCGCCAGCGCGGTGCGTCCCGACGGGAACTCCTGATGCTCTGCCTCGCAGCGGGCGCGGTCAGCACCGTGCTCGCCATCGAGAGCTTCACCCTGACCTGGATCCATTCGATAGAGAAGATCCGCTGGGAGGAGGACTGGCGCATCGCCGGCCACGCCCTGATCATCGACGAAGCGCGCATCCGCGGCAGCGGCGCCGGCATGGAGCCGCCTGCCGGCAGCGTACTCAAGAACGGCGTCTGGCATTACCGCCCCGCCTTGCCGCCGCAGGCCGTGCTGCGCATCACCCATTCACCGCATGCCGCCGGCTACACGCTATGCACGGCCGCGGTGTGTCAGCCGCTTGCCGATCTGCTGCCGGGCATCGACAATAATGTCGTGATCGAAATCAGGGAGTGCCCGCCATGAAGCCCTACGCCGCCATCCTGTCCGCACCCGGTTTCAGCATCGGCATCGAATGCAATGCCGACGAGATCACCGGCATCGACTATCTGGAGCTGCAGTCCGAAGTCGCGCCTACAACGCCGCTGGCGCAGGAAGCCGTGCGCCAGTTGCACGCCTGGCTGAAGGATCCCCGCTTCGAATTCGGCCTGCCGCTGGCGCCGGCCGGCACGCATTTCCAGCGCCGGGTATGGAACGCAGTCGCCGCAATTCCTCCCGGCCGGACCATGAGCTACGGCGAAGTCGCCTCCGCGATCCACAGCGGTCCGCGCGCGGTGGGCAACGCCTGCGGCGCCAATCCCTATCCGGTCGTCGTACCCTGCCATCGCGTCGTCGCGGCGAACCAGGGGCTGGGCGGCTTCGCCCGTCAGCGAGGAGGTTTTCTGCTCGACGTAAAGAGATGGCTGCTCCAGCATGAAAGAATCTGACGCCGCGCTGATCGACGAATTCGCGGACGCCTTGTGGCTGGCCGACGGGCTGTCGAAGAACACGCTGGCGAGTTACCGCAGCGACCTCGCGCTGTTTTCCAATTGGCTGGAAAACAGCAATGTAACGATAGTCGGCGCCGACGAGACGGCGATCAACGGCTATCTCGCCTTCCTGCACGCCCGCCCCGGCGGCATCAAGTCGGCCAGCCAGCGGCGCCTGATGGCGACCTTGCGCCGCTGCTACCGCTGGCTCCTGGACCAGGGCCGGTTGCAGCATGATCCGCTGCTGAACATCGACAAGCCCGCGACGACTCAGCGTTTTCCGAAGACCCTTTCTGAAAAACAGGTGGAAGACCTGCTGGGCGCCCCCGAAGTGCAGACCCCGCTCGGACTGCGCGACCGCGCCATGTTCGAACTGCTCTACGCCACGGGGCTGCGCGTCTCGGAACTGATCGGCATCCGTCTGTTCGAACTGAGCCTCAACGACAACGTGGTGCGTGTCACGGGCAAAGGTTCGAAGGAGCGCCTGGTGCCGTTGGGACAAGTAGCGGCCGAATGGCTGCGTCGCTACATCGCGACAGCGCGCGGCGACCTGCTCGCGCAACATGTGTCGGATGCGGTTTTCGTCACCACCCGCGGCAGCGGCATGACGCGGCAGATGTTCTGGGCCCTGGTCAAGAAATATGCGCTGAAGGCCGGCATTGCGGCGGAGCGCATTTCACCCCACGTGCTGCGCCACGCCTTCGCCACGCACCTCCTGAACCACGGCGCCGACCTGCGCGTGGTGCAGTTGCTGCTGGGCCACGCCGACATCTCGACGACGCAGGTGTACACCCACGTCGCCCGCGAGAGGCTGAAGCAGCTGCATCACCAGCATCACCCGCGCGGCTAGTACGAAGGCACACTTATTCGCAACGTCATTCCTGCGAAGGCCGGAATCCAGAGGGCGATGTAATGCGTTCCAAAGCGCTGGATACCGGCTTTCGCCGGTATGACGATCCATTGACCGTCACTCCGCAATTATGGTGCCGCCCTCCTAGGACGAGCACGCGTGCCGCTGCACAGCCTGCAGGATCTCGCCGTTGCCCCTGTCCTGGACGAAGGCCGCCACGCCCAGGTCGGCACGCTTCCAGCCGGGTTCCAGTACGATCTGCTGGCGCAGGGCGAGGCGCCCGTCCGCGTCAGGCTGGAGCGGGCCGATCAGGCGGCGCACCACGTAGTCGTGGCGCAAGACCTTGCCGCCGTTCTCGCCGGCAAGCACCACGGACTCGAGACTATTTTCATACAGCGCAAGCCAGGCCTCCGCTCCGGGCTTGGCCACGGTGACCGATCCGCTCACCGTGAGTTGCCCACCGTTCGCGGCACCCAGTTCGAGCGCGATGGCGGCGCCGGCCGGCAGTCCGCCGGCGCCGTCGAGCGGACTCGCGGCGCCGCGCCAGTCGCGGCCGTTCCTGAGGAATTGCGGCGTATACACCGAGCGCGAGCGGGCCAGGCCGGCCATCGCGTACTGGCGCTGGGTATATTGGGGGCTGGCAAAGCGGTCGCTCCAACCCAGGCGATCCCAGTAATCGACATGGAAGGCCAGCGGCACCAGACGCCCGGCGAATGCGGCCTGAGTCTTCCACTGCGACAGCCGCCGGTCAGCCGGAGGGCAACTGTCGCAGCCTTCCGAGGTGTAGAGCTCTAGCAAAACGGCGCGCTGTTCGCCGCTCTGGGCAACGCAGGCCGGCGCAGCAGCAGCGGGGCCGAGGCAGGCCAGCAGCAGCGCGGTCGATACGTGGAATTTCATGGTGTGGCTCCGGGCGGAACGAGCAGGGTGCTCCCCGTCTTGGTCGCCGCAGCGGCGGATTCCTTACGCCGCGAGAGGGGTAAAATCATCCGCATGAGACACGCTACCAGCTACCCGGACACGGGCCCCG
>CAIZKA010000465.1 GCA_903933395.1 uncultured beta proteobacterium
CCTAGGCCTCTAGACGATAGGGTCAATACTGTTACTTGGTGGAGGTACGCGGGATCGAACCGCGGACCTCTTGCATGCCATGCAAGCGCTCTCCCAGCTGAGCTATACCCCCACAAGAGAGCGCGCATTATAGGGAGGCGGCGCTCCCGTGTAAAGCCCCAGACTCGAAAACTACAGGAGCTTTCCGGGGTTCATCAGGCCGCGCGGATCAAGCGCGGCCTTTACCGCGCGCATCATGTCCATCTCGGTTCCGCTCTTGTAGCGCAGCACTTCCTCGCGCTTCAACTGTCCCAGGCCATGCTCGGCCGAAATCGAACCGCCGAGTTCATTCACCAGGTCATGCACGATGCGATTCACGGATTCCGTCTGCGCGATGAATCCGGCGTTGGACTGGGCGTCGGGTCGCGACAGGTTGTAATGCAGGTTGCCGTCGCCGATGTGGCCGAAGCAGACGATGCGCACCTGCGGAAATCCGGCCAGCAACGCAGCGTCGGCGCGCGCGATGAATTCGGCGATGCGCGATACCGGTACGGCGATGTCGTGCTTGATCGAAACGCCTTCGATCTTCTGCGCCTCGGAAACATTCTCGCGCAGGGCCCACAACGCCACCGTCTGCGCCTCGCTGGCGGCCAGCACGGCGTCGCCGATGACGCCGTCCTGCGCGGCATTTTGCAGCGTCATTTCCAATGTGGCAGCCAGATCGTCACGCGCAGCGGAAAGTTCGATCAGGACCTGCCACGCCGGTTTGCCGGCGAGCGGGTCGCGCGCGTCCGGAATGTGCCTGAGCACGAGTTCGAGGGCGGGACGGCCGACGATTTCGAAGGCCGTCACGTTGTCGCCGGCGGCGTCGCGCAGCCTGCCCAGCAGGCGCACGGCGGCGCCCGGATCGGGCACCGCCACCCAGGCCACAGCGTGGGTGCGCGGACGCGGGAAGAGTTTCAGGGTCGTCGCCGTAATCAAGCCCAGCGTACCTTCGGCGCCGATGAACAGATGCTTCAGGTCGTAGCCGGTGTTGTCCTTGCGCAAGGCGCGCAGGCCGTTCCAGATGCGGCCGTCGGCCAGCACCACTTCGAGGCCCAAGGTCAGTTCTCGGGCGTTGCCGTAGCGCAGCACCTGCACCCCGCCGGCATTGGTGGCGAGATTGCCGCCGATGGTGGCGCTGCCTTCGGCAGCCAGCGAAAGCGGGAACAGGCGGTCAATCTCCTGTGCGGCCTGCTGCACGGCATGCAGCGTACAGCCGGCCTCGACGGTGATCGAGTTGTTGTCTGCATCGACGGCGCGCACGCGATTCAGGCGGGTGAGAACAATCAACACCTCGCCCCCGGTCGGCGTGGCGCCGCCGCATAGTCCGGTATTGCCGCCCTGCGGCACGATGGCCGTGCCGACCCCGGCGCAGATGCGAACGACGGCCGACACTTCTTCGGTGGTCCCGGGCAGCACCACACAGGACGCCTGCCCTGTGTAGCGGCCGCGCCAATCGGTGCAGTAGGGCGCGACGTCGGCAGCAGAAGTCAGCACTCGCGCCGCGCCGACGACCTTCCTCAGTTCGGCGAAAAAGTCGGCGCTCACGGTACGGCGACTGTAGCGCTCAGTTGGGCATAAAGGTCGTGAACGTCGCAGTCGATGACGCTGACTTCGGCGAACTCGCCGACCTCGAGGTCATGACCGTCCGTGATGTACACCAGGCCGTCGACGTCCGGCGCGTCGCCCTGCGAGCGGGCGACGGCGCCGTCTTCATCGATTTCGTCGACCAGCACCTGGATGCGGCGGCCGATCTTGCGTTCCAGGCGCTGCGTCGAGATGTCCTCCTGGTGGCGCAGCAGGCGCGCCTTGCGCTCTTCGCGGACGCTCTCGGGCAAGGCGCCGGGCAACTGGTTGGCAGTGGCGCCTTCCACCGGCGAGTAGGAGAAGGCACCAACGCGGTCGATTTGGGCCGCATCGAGAAAATCAAGCAGTTCGTTGAACTCGGCTTCGGTCTCGCCGGGAAAGCCGGTGATGAAGGTGCTGCGTATCGTCAGATCGGGCACCACCTTGCGCCAGGCCGCAATGCGGTCGAGCACCTTCTCCGCCGAGGCGGGGCGCTTCATCAGTTTGAGGATGCGCGGGCTGGCGTGCTGGAAGGGCACGTCGAGATAGGGCAGGATTTTGCCTTCGGCCATCAGCGGAATCAGGTCGTCGACGCTGGGGTAGGGATAGACGTAGTGCAGGCGCACCCACAGGCCGAGTTTGCCCAGTTCGCGGCACAGTTCCAGCAGCCGCGTCTTGACCGGCCTGCCCTCATGAAAGCCTGTCCGGTACTTGACGTCGACGCCGTAGGCACTGGTGTCCTGGGAAATCACCAGCAATTCCTTGACCCCGGCATCCGCCAGGACTTCGGCTTCGCGCAATACCTCGCCGATCGGCCGCGACACCAGATCGCCGCGCATCGACGGGATGATGCAGAAGCTGCAGCGGTGATTGCAGCCTTCCGAGATCTTGAGGTAGGCGTAGTGATCCGGCGTCAGGCGTATGCCCTGCGGCGGCACCAGATCGACGAAGGGATCGTGCAGCGGGGGCAGATGCAGATGCACGGCCGCCATGACTTCCGGCATGGCATGCGGCCCGGTGACTGCCAGCACTTTCGGATGCACGCTCTTCACGATGTCGTTGCCGGCCGCATCCTTCTTGGCGCCGAGGCAGCCGGTAACGATGACCTTGCCGTTCTCGGCCAGGGCCTCGCCGATGGCATCCAGCGATTCCTCGACCGCCGCGTCGATGAAGCCGCAGGTGTTCACGACAACGAGGTCGGCACCCGCATAGCTGCCGGAGATTTCGTAACCCTCGGCACGCAGCCGGGTCAGGATCTGTTCCGCGTCGGACGCCGCCTTGGGGCAGCCCAGCGACACAAAGCCGACGGTCGGAGCCTTGGCTTTACGACGCGCCAACTTACTTCTTCTCGGCTTTTTCTTCCGGCTTGACGTAGATGCCCGGGAAAATCTTGCGCGTCTGTTCCTGCATGGTGTCCTGCATCTGCTGGAACATCTTCTGGCTCTGCTCGACGTAGGTGCCCATCATGTGCTGCATCGCAGGCCCCTGGAATTTCAGAAACTGCGCCCACAAATCCTGATTTTCACCGGGAGATTCGCCATACAGGCCCTTGGCCTGTTCCTTGAGCTTGGCCTGCACTTCGGTAAAGGATCTGATGTTGTCCCCGATATAGGTGCCCATCATCCCCTGCATGGCATTGCCATAGAAACGGATCATCTGGGACAGCAGTTCGGACGAGAACATCGGCGCACCGCCTGCCTCTTCCTCGAGAATCACCTGCAACAGGATCGCGCGCGTCAAGTCCTCGCCGGACTTGGCGTCGACCACCTGAAATTCTTCGTGACCCAGAACCAGTTCCTTGATGTCGGCCAGCGTGATGTAGGTGCTGGTCCGCGTGTCATACAGGCGGCGATTCGGGTATTTCTTGATGAGACGGCTCTGTGCGGCCATTTTCCTTCCCTCCATAAAATCATTCTACAACCGAGGCATCGGATGCCGTACCCCCCCCGCCGGCGGCGGAGGGGATGCAGCTATAAATCCGGCGGGATCAGCAGTAATGCATTCCGCCGTTGATGTTCAGGGTCGCGCCCGTCATGAAACCGGCGAGATCCGACACCAGATAGGCACACAAGGCGCCGATTTCTTCCGGCTTGCCCAGACGACCGACCGGAATCGTGGCGACGATGGAATCGCGCACTTCCTGCTTGATCGCCATGACCATGTCGGTGCCGATGTAGCCGGGAGCGATGGCATTAACCGTCACGCCCTTCTTCGCCACTTCGGCGGCAATTGCCCGGGTGAAGCCGAGGATGCCGGCCTTGGCCGCCGAGTAGTTGGCCTGGCCGAACTGCCCCTTGATGCCATTCACCGACGACAGGTTGATGATGCGGCCCCAGCCGCGATCGGCCATGCCGCCGAGCACCTGATGCGTGACGTTGAACACCGAGTCGAGGTTGGTGGACAGCACCGCATCCCACTGGCCCTTGTCCATTTTGCGGAACACGGAATCGCGCGTGATACCGGCATTGTTCACCAGCACTTCGACGGGGCCGACTTCGGCTTCCAGTTTCTTCACCATCGCGGCGCACGCTTCGTAATCCGTGACATCCGCTTCGGCGACGATGAAATCGAAACCTTCCGCCTTCATCTTCGCCAGCCATTCGTCCTTGGGGGGGAAATTCGGCAGGCAGTTCGCCGCCACCGTGAAGCCGCTCTGCGCCAGCGCCTTGCAGATCGCCGTGCCCAGGCCGCCCATGGCGCCCGTTACCAATGCAACTCTCTTTGCCATTTTTGATACTTCCTATACGACTATAAAACCTATGCGGGCTGAAGGCGCGCTGCAAGTGGCAACCTTCAGCCCGACGGGATCAGTACATGTGCTGACCGCCGTTGATCGATATGTTGGCGCCGGTTACAAACGCCGCTTCTTCGGATGACAGGTAGGCGACCAGGCCGGCCACTTCTTCGGGCTTGCCCAGGCGCGCTTGCGCGATCAGCGGCAGGATCTTGCTGTCGAGCACTTCCTGCGGGATCGCCATGACCATCTTGGTGCCGATGTAGCCCGGGGAGATGGTGTTGACCGTCACGCCCTTCTTCGCCACTTCGAGTGCCAGCGCCTTGGTGAAACCGTGCATGCCGGCCTTGGCCGCCGCATAGTTGGTCTGGCCGAAGGCGCCCTTCTGCCCGTTCACCGAGGAGATGTTGATGACCCGGCCCCAGCCGCGCTCCATCATGCCGTCCATGACCTGCTTGGTCATGTTGAAGGCGGAATCAAGGTTGGTGTGGATCACCGCGTCCCAGTCGGCCTTGGTCATTTTCTTGAAGGTCATGTCGCGCGTGATGCCGGCGTTGTTCACCAGTACTTCGACCGGTCCGATGTCCTTGGTCACTTCGGCCACACAGGCCTTGCACGAATCGAAGTCGGCGACATCACAAGGGTAGGCCTTGAAGCCGTAACCCATGTCGTTCATGGTGCGCAGCCATTCCTGTGCCTTGGTGTTGCTCGGGCTGTAGGTCGTCACGACCTTGTAGCCGAGTGCCGCCAGTTTGATACAAATGGCCTCGCCGAGACCGCCCATTCCGCCAGTTACCAGTGCCACTCGCAACATTTTCTTCTCCTCTGGGTTATCGTTGGGTCGGGGCTTTCAATGCCTTGCCGGAAGCTGCGCCCCGCACAGATTCCAGCTTGTTCATTATGCCTTTTCCTTGACGTAGCATCCCGGCGCGGGCTCGCCCGGCGGGTAGTCCTTGCTGCCCAGCTTCGCGCGCGCCGGCACTTCGCCGCCGTCGTGGCTTTTGAGCCACTTGGCCCACACCGGCCACCAGCTGCCCTTGACCTCGGTCGCGGTGTCGAACCATTCGTCGGCGTTCGCCGTGGTGCTGTCGTTCAGCCAGTGGCTGCGCTTGTTCTTGGTCGCCGGGTTGATGACGCCGGCAATGTGGCCGGAAGCGCCCAGCACGAAAGTGGTGTCGCCGCCGAGCAGGCCGCGGCTCAGGTAGGCCGACTTCCACGGCACGATGTGGTCCTCGCGGCTGGCATAGACGAAAGCCGGCATGTCAACGCGGCCGAGGTCGGCCTTGACGCCGCACATTTCCAGCTTGCCGGGTACGCGCAGGTTGTTTTCGAGATACATGTTGCGCAGGTACCAGGCGAGGAAGGGCCCGGGCAGATTGGTCGCATCCGAATTCCAGTAGAGCAGATCGAAGGCCGGCGGTTTGTTGCCCTTGAGATAGTTGCCCACCACGTATTGCCAGATCAGGTCGTTGGCGCGCAAGGCGGAAAACACCTGCGCCAGTTCGCTGCCCTTGAGCAGGCCGCCCTTGCCGATGGTGGCTTCGCGGAGCTGCACCGCTTTTTCGTCGACCAGGCAGCCGATTTCGCCGGAATCGGCAAAATCCAGCAGCGTGGTAAATAGAGTCAGCGATGCCACCGGCTTCTCGCCCCGACTGCCGGCCACGGCCAGGGCCGAACTGAGGATGGTGCCGCCGACGCAGAAGCCCAGCGCGTTGATCTGCTCCATCTTCGAGATGTTCTGGACCACCTTGATCGCCTGCAGCGCGCCGCGCTCGATGTAGTCGTCCCAGGTCAGGTGGCCGAGATCGGCCTGCACGTTCTTCCACGATACGAGGAACACCGTGTTGCCCTGCTCGACGGCATAGCGCACCACGGAATTCTCCGGCTGCAGGTCGAGGATGTAGTACTTGTTGATGCAGGGCGGCACCATCAGGAAAGGTCGCGCCGCCACTTTTTCGGTCTGCGGCGAATACTGCAGCAGCTGCATCAGTTCGTTTTCGAACACGACGGCGCCGGGCGTGACCGCCAGGTTGCGACCCACCTCGAAGGCAGTGTCGTCGGTCATCGAGATGCGGCCCTTTTCCAGGTCGGCAAGGAGGTTCTGGATGCCCTGCTGAATGCTCTCGCCCTTGGTTTCGAGCGCCTTCTGGAGGAATTCGGGATTGGTGGCAAGGAAGTTCGACGGCGCCATGGCGTCGACCATCTGCCGCGTCATGAAGCGCATACGGGTCTTCGCCTGGCCGTCGGCCACCGGCGCAGCATCGGCCACGCGCTTGACGTATTCGGAATTGATCAGGTAGGCCTGGCGCAGGTAGTCGTAGACCGGGCTCGCGCTCCAGGACGGATGATCGAACCGCTTGTCGCCCGGTTCGGGACTGACGATTTGCGGCGCCGGCTGGTCGGGGGCCTTGCCGATCATGCTTTGCCAAAGTTGTGCGTGACGCCCCATCCATTCCTGCTGCAGTGCCTTGAGCGCCTCGGTTTCCGGGGTCCATGCGGCCGGATTCAGGCCGCCGGGTACGGCCGGCGCCTGCTGCTGGGCGAGAAACTGACTGAAACCCTGCGCCATGGCGTTTCCCGCCTGGAGCATGGCTTGCATTGCGGCATTCTGATCGGGGGTAGAAGACATCCGGAACTCCTGAAAAAACGGCCCTGATTTTGCACTGCACAATAAACGGTGTCAAGCAAGATCCTCGCTGCACCTTGTCCGTAAAATGCACAATGTTTCATTCATGCGGGAGACCACCCGCAGCGAATGAAATACACGAAAGGCGAATTGATCGCCCGCCCCTCCCATCCTCCCCTCACGGGGAGGCTTCTGTACAGTTCGCTTCGCTCGACTATCACCAGTCGCTTCGAACGAGTTATTTCACGTTAATCAATGTATGTAATTGCAATCGGGTGGCTCTACGTCACCCTCCTGATGGCGGCCACCGAGGCGAATCTTACCGCCGGCGCGCTGACATTTGCCTTGTACGGGGTGGCACCCCTCGCACTTTTCCTGTGGCTGTTCGGTACGCCGCAACGCAGGCGCAATCGTCTAGCCCGCGAAGCGATCGACGATGTGGTGGGTAAGGACGATGGTGCCGATGCCCGCCGCGATCAATAGCACCTGCTGCACGGTGGCGCGGATCTCGGTGCGCTTGTGCAGACCGGGGATCAAGTCGGCCACCGCGACATAGATCATGCTCGCCGCCGCCAGCGCCAGCAGTACCGGTACCGCGCTTTGCGCCTGGCCTAGCGCCATATACGCCAGCAGCGCTCCCACCAGCGTGGCCAGGCTGGACAGCAGGTTGAAGGCCAGCGCGCGCCCCTTCGAATAACCCGAGTGCAGCAGGATCACGAAGTCGCCCACCTCCTGCGGGATCTCGTGCGCGATCATCGCCAGCGCAGTGACGATGCCCAGGCGTACGTCCTCCATGAAAGCGGCCGCGATCAGCACGCCGTCGACGAAGTTGTGGAAGGTGTCGCCGACCAGGATCATCATGCCGCTGCGCCCATGGTCATGGTCGTGCCCGTGGCTTTGCACCAGCGGCTCATGCCCTTCGCAGGCCTCGATGTGGCAATGGCGCCAGAGAACCAGTTTTTCCATGACGAAAAAGGCCAGAATGCCGCCGAGAACCGTCGCCGTGGTCGTTGCCGCGTCGCCGCTGGCGGTGATGGCATGCGGCAGCACTTCGAGGAAGGATGCACCCAGCAGCGCACCGATGGCATAGCTAATCAGCAGAGATACCCACTGCACCCGCGCCGTGAACGCAAACACGGCGGCGGCGACGACGCTCAAGGCGCCGCCGGCCAATGACATGACGATAATCCAGGAAAGAACTGACATGGGGGCCGGATTATAGGCCGGCCGGCGCTAGCCGAGCCAGATCAGGCTGGCCATGCGCCCCGTGACGCCGTCGCGGCGGTAGGAAAAGAAACGCTGCGGGTCGTTGGCGGTGCAGAAGTCGGCGCCGGCGATACGGTAAATTCCAAGCGCATGGAGGCGGCGGCGCGCCAGCCGGTAGATGTCGCACATCCACTTCCCGCCGGCACCGGCCGCAAAGGCATCCGCCGCTGCCGCATCACCGGCGAGAAACAATTCGCGCACCTCGCCGCCGACCTCGAAGGCCTGCGCACCGATCGCCGGACCCAGCCAGGCCATCAGGCGCCCGCCCGGCTCGCCCATCGCCGCGACCGTGGTCTCGATCACGCCGGCGGCCAGCCCGCGCCAGCCGGCATGGGCGATGCCGACCACGGTCGCCTTCTCGTCGCACAACAGCACCGGCAGGCAGTCGGCTGTCAGCACGGCGCAGACCACGCCGCGTTGCCGCGTAAAGCTGGCGTCGGCCTGTGCGCCCGGCCTGGCCGTCGCGGCATCGACGCAGCGCGTGCCATGCACCTGGCTCAGCCACACCGGCTCGGCCGGCAGATCGCGCCTCAGCGCGGCACGATTTGCCGCCACCGCCAGCGGATCGTCGCCGACGTGGTCGCCGAGATTGAAACCTTGCCATGGTGGCACACTGACCCCGCCGCGGCGCGTCGTCGACAAGGCGCGCACACCGGCCGGCGCCGGCCAGTCGGGAACGATGAAGCTGGCTGTCATAATCGTGGGACCGCCCTCACGCATCATCAAAGCCAGCTTCAAAAAAGAAGGCCCGCCCCCTCCCATCCTCCCCCTCGCGGGGGAGGCGACTGGATTGCTCGCTACGCTCGATTATTACGAGGCGCATTTTCGTTAGCCGCATCGCAACTCTTCCAGCAAAGCCGCAAAATCGGCCGGCAAGGGAGACTCCCAGACCATCTCCTCCGCCGTTGCGGGATGCCTCAGGGCCAACTTCCATGCATGCAGCGCCTGGCGCGGGAATGCATCGAGAAGTGCATTGCCGCTCTTCGTCTTGCCGTAAACGGGATCACCGGCCAGCGGGTGCTTGATCGATGCCAGATGGAC
>CAIZKA010000466.1 GCA_903933395.1 uncultured beta proteobacterium
AGGCCTTGTCGCTGAGGCCAAGCAGGTCATAGAGGGACTGCTTGTCGCTCACCCCGGACCGGACCCGATGGATCGGCGCGTCATTCCGGCGCACGCCGGAATCCAGTCGGCGGTCGTGGCTGGATCCCGGGTCAAGCCCGGGATGACGCTTGGCATGAGGCCCATCGGTTCTGTTCTAGTGCCGGTGTTCGGGTTCGGCGTGATGCGTCTGCGCGGCGGCGTGATGATGCAGGATCGCGTGCGGGTCGTGGCCCGGCACGTGGTGGCCGATCCATTGCGGCAACAATGATCCGGCGACCATGCCGAGGATCGAGACACCGAGCCCGATCAGTTGTGGCGGCACGAGGCTCGCTTCGCCGATCAGGACTTCGATCAGGATCCATGAAATCAGACCGCCGAAGGTCGCCGCCAGCGCCCCCTGAGTCGTCGCCCGGCGCCAGAAGATACCGGCGGCCAGCGGCACGAAGGCGCCGGCCAGGGTGACCTTGTAGGCATTTTCAACCATCTTGAAAATCGAGGAATCGGACTTCAGTGCGAAACCCAGCACCATGCAGGTGAACACGACCAGGCAGATACGCATCACGCGCAGGAACTGGTGGTCCCCCATGTTCGGATAGAAGCCGCGAACCACGTTTTCGGCGAAGGTGACCGATGGCGCCAGCAGCGTCGCCGAGGAACAACTCATGATGGCCGAGAGCACCGCGCCGAAAAACAGCACCTGGGCAAACAGCGGCGTGTGCTGCAACACCAGGGTTGGCAGCACCAGCTGCGTGTCCTTGGCCAGCAGGTCGTTGAACAGCGCCGGGTCGATCAGCGTCGCCGAGTAGGCGATGAACATCGGCACGAAGGTGAAGCAGAAGTAGATTGAGGCGCCCAGTATCGATCCGGCCAGCGCGATGTTCGCGCTCTTCGCCGACGTGATGCGCTGAAACACGTCCTGCTGCGGGATTGAGCCCAGCATCATGGTCATCCAGGTGCCGAGGAAGGTCAGCCAGAGCCAGGGGTCGGGCGCCGGGAAGAAGTCCAGCTTGCCGGCGGCGCGGGCGTGGTCGATCACCGCCGTGGCGCCACCGCCGACTTTGCCGCTCACCGTCCAGGCGATGAACAGCAGGCCGCCCATCGACACGGCCATTTGCACGAAGTCGAGTACGGCCACCGAGAACATGCCGCCGAATACCGTATAGGTCAGCACGATGGCCGCGCCGAGTATCATGCCGGCGTTCTGCGAGACCGCGCCGTCGGTGACGACGAAAAAGATCAGCCCCAGCGCCTTGATCTGCGCCGCCACCCAGCCGAGATAGGAGAGCACGATGCAGACGGTGGTGATCACTTCCACCGAGCGGCTGTAGCGCATGCGGTAGAAGTCGCCCAGCGTGATGATGTTGAGCTTGTAGAGGTAACGCGAGAAGATGACGCCGGCGATGATCAGGCACATCGAGGAGCCGAAGGGATCGGCCACCACGCCGCCGAGGCCGTCCTTGACGAAAGTCGCCGAGACGCCGAACACGGCTTCGGCGCCGAACCAGGTGGCGAACACCGTGGCCGTCACTACCGGCAGAGGCAGGCTGCGGCCGGCGACGGCGAAGTCGCGGGCGTTATGGACGCGGGTGGCGGCAAAAAGTCCGATGCCGACCGACACCATCAGATAGAGAACGACAAACCAGAGCAGCATCGGGAACCCTCGCCAGCCGGAAATGCGTTTGTTCTATGCCGGGCCGCTGCAGCAGGCCCGAACGGACGCGGGGATTATAACCAAGGCCTAGCGAAGAACCGCGAACGCCAGTGCGCCGGCGGCGACCGCGAAGGCCAGCCAGAGCATCTGGCGCAGGCCGCGCACTTCGGCGGCCAGGCTTTCCAGTTCGAGGTTGGGCGCGGGCGTCGCGGTGGCGGTCAGGGCCTGGTGTACCAGGCGCGGCAGGGTCGGCACCAGCCGGGCCCAGTTGGCGGCCTCGCGCTTGATGTTGTTCTCGAAGGCGAGCCAGCCCAGTTGCTCGCTCATCCAGCGCTCCAGGTAGGGCAGGGCGGTCTTCCACAAGTCGAGATCCGGATCGAGTTCGCGGCCAAGGCCCTCGACGTTGAGCAGGGTCTTCTGCAGCAGCACCAGTTGCGGCTGGATTTCCACATTGAACTGGCGCGAGGTCTGGAACAGGCGCAGCAGCACGCGGCCCAGCGAAATGTCCTTCAGCGGCCGGTCGAAGAAGGGCTCGCAGACGGAGCGGATCGCCGCCTCAAACTCGTCGACGCGGGTGTCCTTGGGCGCCCAGCCGGACTCGATGTGCGCTTCGGCGACGCGCTTGTAATCGCGCTTGAAGAAGGCGAGGAAATTCTGCGCCAGGTAGTTCTTGTCGATGTCCGACAGGGTGCCGACGATGCCGAAATCCAGCGCGATGTAGCTGCCTTTGCGCGGCCCTTCGGTGGCGACGAAGATGTTGCCCGGATGCATGTCGGCGTGGAAGAAGCCGTCGCGGAATACCTGGGTGAAGAATATCTCGACGCCGGCACGGGCCAGACGCGGGATGTCGACGTCCTTTTCGCGCAATTCGGCTATCTGCGAGATTGTCGTGCCGTGCATGCGTTCCATGACCATCACGCTGGTGCTGCACCAGTCCCAGTGCACTTCGGGCAGCATCAGCAGGTCGGATCCCTCGAAATTGCGCCGCAGCTGCGAGCAGTTGGCGGCCTCGCGCATCAGGTCCAGTTCATAGTGCAGGTACTTGTCGAACTCGGCCACCACTTCCCGCGGCTTGAGGCGCCGGCCGTCGGCCCAGAGCGTTTCCAGCAGGTTGGCGGCGACCTGCAGCAGGGCGATGTCATGCTCGATCACCGGCTGGATGCCCGGACGCAGGATCTTTACCGCGACCTCGCGGCCGTCCGGCAGCACCGCGAAATGCACCTGGGCGACCGAGGCCGAGGCCACCGGCTCGCGGTCGAAGGAGGCGAAAACCTGATCCACCGGCTTGCCGTAGGCCTTTTCGAGTTCTGCCATGGCCAGCCCGGAGGGAAACGGCGGTACGCGATCCTGCAATTTCGCCAGTTCGTCGGCGATGTCCAGCGGCAGGATGTCGCGGCGGGTCGACAGCAACTGGCCGAACTTGACGAAGATCGGCCCGAGGTCTTCCAGCGCCTCACGCAGGCGCACGGCGCGCGGGGCCGACAGGTCGCGCCAGAACATCAGGCGCTGAGCCGCAAGCAGGACGCGCGCCCGGAAGCTGTGTTCCAGTTCGTGATCGAGGACCAGGCTGTCGAGCCCGTAGAGGTAGGCGACGCGGGCGATGCGGAAGAGGCGGAAGATGCGCACGGGGTGCCGGGGCGGACAATAAACGGGCAGTATAATTCACGGCTTAATGGAAACACTCGGAAACACCCGGAAAGACTCTGCATACTCCTTTATATGACAGCTTCCAGCGCATCCCCCGTCTTCGACGTCCGCCAGCATCTTGCCGGCCTGCTGCGCACGGCGCTCGCCAGCGTTGCCCCGGCGCAAGGTCTGGCCGAGATCGTCCTCGAGCGACCCAAGCAGGCCAGCCATGGCGATTTCGCCAGCAATCTGGCGCTGCAACTGGCGCGCGAGATGAAGTCCAATCCGCGCCAGATCGCCGAGCGCCTGGTGCGCGAACTGCCGCCTTCGCCTCACGTGACCAAGGCGGAAGTTGCCGGCGCCGGCTTCATCAATTTCACGCTGACCCCCGCGGCGCGCACCGCCGTGGTCGCCACCGTGCTCGCCGCCGGTCATGGCTTCGGCCGCGGCCCGGCGAAGAACGGCCGCGCCGCGCGCCGCCTGCAGGTCGAATTCGTCTCGGCCAACCCGACCGGGCCGCTGCATGTCGGACATGGTCGCGGCGCCGCCTTCGGTGCCAGCCTGGCATCGCTCTTGGCCTTTGCCGGATTCGAGGTGACGCGCGAGTACTACGTCAATGACGCCGGACGGCAGATGGACATTCTGGCCGTGTCGGCCTGGCTGCGCTACCTGGAGTTGTTCGACGAGCCGGTGCCCTTCCCGCCCAACGCCTATCAGGGCGGCTACGTGCATGAGATGGCGGAGCAGATCAGGCAGGCCCACGGCGACCGCTATGTGCATCCGGCCGAAGCGGTGCTGGCCTGTCTGCCGCCCCATGTCGAAGGCGCCGACGACGCCGAGGCGCGCCTCGACGCCCTGATCCTGGCCGGCAAGGATCTGCTCGGCGAGGACTGGGCCTACATCCACAGCCATGTGCTCTCCGAGCAACTGGCGGATTGCCGGGCCGATCTCGAAGAGTTCGGCGTGCACTTCGACGTCTGGTTCTCCGAGCGCAGCCTCTACGACACTGGCATGGTGGCGCGCGCCGTCGCGGCCCTGGAAAAATCCGGCCATATCTACACCCAGGACGGCGCCAAGTGGTTCCAGTCGACCGCCTTCGGTGACGAGAAGGACCGCGTCGTCCAGCGCGACAACGGCATCTACACCTATTTCGCTTCGGACATCGCTTACCACCTGAACAAGTTCGAGCGCGGCTTCGACAAGGTGATCGATGTCTGGGGCGCCGACCATCACGGCTACATCCCGCGCGTCAAGGGCGCGCTCAGCGCCTCGGGCGCCGATGCGGGGAGGCTCGACGTGACGCTGGTGCAGTTCGTCAGCCTGTTCCGCGACGGG
This sequence comes from uncultured beta proteobacterium, assembly GCA_903933395.1. Lineage (GTDB taxonomy): Bacteria > Pseudomonadota > Gammaproteobacteria > Burkholderiales > Rhodocyclaceae > Sulfuritalea. The sequence continues at coordinate 4,634 of CAIZKA010000466.1, forward strand.
CAGAAGGTGTCGATGTCCACCCGCTCCGGCGACTATGTGACCCTGCGCCAGTTGCGCGAGGAAGTCGGCAACGACGCCTGCCGCTTCTTCTACATGCTGCGCAAGTGCGACCAGGCGCTGGATTTCGACCTCGACCTGGCCAAGTCGCAGAGCAACGACAACCCGGTGTATTACGTGCAGTACGCCCATGCCCGCATCTGCTCGGTGCTGGCGCAATGGGATGGCGATGCGGCGGCGCTGGCGGCGGCCGACCTCGCGCCCTTGCAGCACGAGCGCGAATTCGCACTGTGCGCGCGCCTGGCCGAATTCCCCGAACTGATACAGCAGGCGGCGCGCGACTACGCGCCGCACGCCCTGGCCTTCTACCTCAAGGACCTGGCCGGCGATTTCCACAGCTGGTACAACGCCGAGCGTGTGCTGGTCGACGACCCGGCGCTGCGCGAGGCACGCCTGGCGCTGGCCCTGGCGACGCGGCAGGTGCTGCAGAACGGCCTCTCCCTGCTGGGAGTTTCGCAACCGGTGAGCATGTGATTCCAAGCCGCTTTCAAGCCGATACTTTGATGATGGCGACTTGCCGTGCTACATCACTGCCTTCAGCTTGTCTTCGCGTCTCAATTTGAAATCGACCAGGAAGGTTATGGGCAAATTCGACCAAACCTCGCACGCGGCACCAAAGCCGCGCGCGGTGCATAAAAAGAGCGGCGGCGGCACGCTGCTCGGAATTTTCGTCGGCCTCGTGATCGGCGTGTTGATCGCCTTCGGCGTGGTTTTCTACCTCAACAAGTCGCCGCTGCCCTTCCAGAACAAATACGAAGGCGCGCCCAAGGCCGACAAGGACAAGCCGGGAGCACCCGGCGGCACAGCCCCCGCCCCGCTGCCGGGCAAGGCCGGTGACAAGCCTGCCGGGCGCTTCGAGTTCTATGACCTGCTTGAAGGCAAGAAGCCGGCCGCGTCCGGCACTGCCGTCCCCGGGAGCGCCGACCCCGGAACTGCTGTGCCCGGCACGGCTACCCCAGGCACCGCCGAGCCAAAGCCTGCACCCGGGGTGGCTGTCGCGCCGGCGGTCGAGGCCAAGTCGGCGCCAGTGACCGTCTTTTTCCTCCAGGTGGGGGCATTCCAGAAGGCGGCGGATGCCGACAACCTCAAGGCCAAGCTCGCGCTTACCGGGCTCGAAGCCAGCGTGCAGGAAGTTACCATCCCCGACAAGGGCATCATGCATCGCGTGCGCGTCGGCCCCTTCCGCGACCCGGATGAAATGAACCGGGCGCGAACGCTGCTGTCGCAATCCGGCGTGCAGGGCACGGTGATCAAACAGACGGAGTAGGGGCGGCGATGAAATCATGGCGCGGCGTTCTGGCGGCAGTTCTGGTGACGTTTGGTTTCTGCCTGGCGCCTGCCGCAGGCGCCGC
>CAIZKA010000467.1 GCA_903933395.1 uncultured beta proteobacterium
CCTCGGCCTGGCCTGGCTGACCGAACTCGCCGGCCTGTCGCTGGCGCTGGGGGCCTTCACTGCCGGCATGCTGATCGGCGAGACCGAATACCGCTACCAGGTGGAAGAGGACATCAAGCCTTTTCGCGACGTGCTGCTCGGACTGTTCTTCGTCGCCATCGGCATGCGCCTCGATGTGCCGCAGATCGTCGGCCAGTGGCCTTTGGTGGCCGGCATATTGGTGGCGCTGGTAGCGCTCAAGCTGGTGATCGCCGGCGCTTTTTCCCGCGTCCTCGGCAGTTCGCCGGGCACGGCTTTGCGCAGCGGGCTGTGGCTTTGCGCCGGCGGCGAATTCGGTTTCGTGATTCTGGCCCGCAGCCGCGATATGCATCTGCTCGGTGCCGATACGCTGCAACCCGTGCTGGCGGCCATGGTGCTGTCGCTCCTGCTGGCGCCGCTGATCGTGCATTTTTCCGACCGGCTGGTATTCCGCTTCGTCGCCTCCGAATGGCTGCTGCGCTCGATGCAATTGACCCAACTGGCGGCGCAGTCGCTGACCACCGACAAGCATGCGATCATCTGCGGCTATGGGCGCACCGGCCAGCATCTGGCGCGCTTTCTCGAAGCCGAGGGCGTGTCCTTCATGGCCCTCGACCTCGATCCGGAACGCGTGCGCGAAGCCAGTATGGCCGCCGAAGCGGTGTCCTACGGCGATTCGTCGAAGAAGGAAACCCTGCTCGCGGCGGGCCTCGCGCGGGCCAGCGTGGTGATCATCACCTTTGCCGACAGCGACGCCGCGCTGCGGGTGATCCATCGCGTCAGGGAATTGCGCCCGGAAGTCGCCATCGTGGCGCGCGCAAGGGAGCAGGACGATGTCGAAAAGCTCTATGCCGCCGGTGCCGCCGAAGTCGTGCCGGAGGCCCTCGAATCGAGCGTGATGCTGGCCACCCATGCGCTGGCCCTTTCGGGCATACCGATGCACAAGGTGATCAAGCGCCTGCGCGAGATGCGCGAAAAACACTACTCGCTGCTGCGCGGCTTCTTCCACGGCGCCACCGATGCCGGCGCCCACCTGGCCGACGCCGACCAGCCGCGCCTGCATGCGGTGACGCTGACGCCGGGCGCCGGGGCGATCGGGCGCCGTGTCGGTGAAATCGACCTGGCAAGAGTCGGCGCCGGCGTCACGGCGATCCGCCGCCGCACCCAACGCGCCCTCAAGCTTGAGCCGGAACTGGAACTGATCGAAGGCGACGTGGTGGTGCTGATCGGAACCGCGGCAGCGGTGACGGCCGGAGAAGATGTGCTGCTGCGCGGCGCGCAGAAATAAAAAGCCCGCCGCAGCGGGCTTGAAACAGGGGCGGCGCTTGTCCGCGCCCGACTGACGCTTATATGACCTTCTTGCAGACCGTATAAATCGTATTGCCGTCATCGACATAGGTTGTCGCCACCACATTGGTCCCGGCCGCTGACACAGTTAAATCAACACCAGTCGTCGCCCCGTCGGCCGCGACCAGTCCGGTCTGTGTCCATGACCTGACGCTACCGCCATTCGGTTTTCCGTCATCGAGTTGATTGTCGAGGGATTCCGCAATCCGGCCCAGAATATTGGTCTGACAAACGACCAGGCCGGCCAACCCCTGACCTACAGCGCCAGTTGTCTGAATGCCGGCGCCCGACTGCACGCCCATGAGGCCGCCAACGGCATTGAGTGGTTGGGCGGTGCTGGCGGTATCGCCACCGACGAAGCCGGCCAGACGCAGGTGCTGCCAGAACAGGCGCGATTCGTTGGTCGCTGTGGCGCTGTTGAAAACATGCAATGTCGTGCCTGTGGCCAGCACGGTATTGCCGTCGCCAGAGGTCGTAGCGACCGGAGCGGCCCACCGCGTCGCCGCATTGAGGTCGTCGCCGGGAAGGGCCTTGAAGCGGTCCTGGTAGCCATAGACCGCCGTGCTGACGCCGTTCATGTCATTGACAAGATTCTTGATCTTGGCGCTGTTGATCAGTTCCTGGCCCTTGAG
>CAIZKA010000468.1 GCA_903933395.1 uncultured beta proteobacterium
AGCCTGATCCAGCGCATCCTTCAGGACGACGCCGAAGTGCGCCGCCACACCGAACCCTGGATGGAACGCATCCTCTATTTCCTCGGCGACGGCCGGGTGCGGCGTGAGTTTCAGGGCGCCTCGGGAGAGTCTCCGGCGGCCGGCTGAGGCCCCCCGCGCCGTAACATCGGCGCCGACTCTTACCCGTTCGCCTTACGTGCCGCAAGGTACAGCGGCATGACCTCGGGCAGGTGCTTCTCGATCTCCTTGATCCGGTTCTGGCCCGCCGGATGGGTTGACAAAAATTCCAGCGGCGCACGACTGTTGGCGGCCGTCATCTTCTGCCACAAGCTGACCGCGGCGCGCGGATCAAAACCGGCCCGCGCCGCCAGGTCGAGGCCGGCCACATCGGCTTCCGATTCATCGTCGCGTGAAAACTTGAGCGACAGCAGGCTACCGCCGGCCTGGAAGGCGCCCGTGTAACGCCCGCCGCCCACCAGTTCGCCGAGCAGGCTGGCGCCGAGCTGGGTCATCTGGGCCTTCGCCATGCGCTCGCGCGCATGCTCGCGCAGGGCATGGGCGATTTCGTGGCCCATCACCATCGCCACTTCGTCGTCGGTCAGCTTGAGCGTGTCGAGGAGCCCGGTGTAGAAAACGATCTTGCCGCCCGGCATGCAGAAGGCATTGATCTGTTTCGAGCCGATCAGGTTAACTTCCCATTTCCACTGGCCGGCCCGCGGATTGAAACGGCCGGCGAAAGGGATCATGCGCGCCGCGATGGCGCGCAGGCGCTTCACCTGCGGATGGTCATCCGGCCCGAGGGCCTGCTTTTCGGCGGCCTTGCGCTTGAGCTCGCCGTATTGCTGCGCCGCCTGCTTTTCCAGCGCGCCGGCGGGCACCAGGTTGCGCATGGCCGAGGGCTCGCCGATCTGCACGCCATCGGCGCCGTGCGCCGGCAGGCCCACCGCCGCCGTGGCCAACGCGATCAGAACCCGCAGCATCTATTCGCCCTCGCCTCCCAGGACTTCCAGAAGGTGTTCGAGCAGTTGCGCAAGTTCGCCGCACATCAGCGTGAAATTCGCGGCGAACAGGTCGTCGGCGTTCTCGGACTGGCGCTCGGCGTCTTCCTTGAGGATATCGAGGAAGGCCAGCTTCTTGATCTGCAACTGCTCCGTCAAAACAAACGAAACGCGGTCATTCCAGGTCAGCGCCAGGCGCGTTGCCGTCTTGCCGCTCGCGATGTGGTTGCGCACTTCGTCGCTGTCGAGGTTGTGACGCACGTAGCGCACGGCCGGGCGCTCTTCCGCGGCGGCCTGCAGTTCGCAATCGCGATCAATGCTGAAGCTGCCCGGCGCATGACCCGCCGCCAGCCATTGCGTCATGGCGGTAGCCGGCGCGAGTTGCGTCTTGACCAGGGTCACCGGCAGTTCGCCCAGCGAGAGCTTGAGCTGCTCCATGACCTCGTCGGCGCGGGCGGAAGACGAGGCGTCGACCAGCAGCCAGCGATTGACCGGATCGATCCAGACGTAAGTCAGGCCGCGCTTGACGAAGGCGCGCGGCAGCAATTCGGCCTCGACCTGGTCGACCACTTCCCGCGTCTGCTTGCGCCCGGCCTTGTAACCCTGCGCCGCTGCGATCTGCTCGAGTCTGGCCGCCGCGTACTGGCGCACCACG
>CAIZKA010000469.1 GCA_903933395.1 uncultured beta proteobacterium
CATGTCGCCGTGCTTGCCCTTGATGATCTGCGAGCCCAGGATGTTCTTGCCCAGCACCTGGGCACGGTAGGTGCCCAGGTTGGTCCAGCCGGTGTCCGGATCCTGTGTCACCAGAAAGCCGGACGTAACGAAGAAACGCCCACCATCGTCGGGATAGAACCAGGGCGAGGGGAACATCTCTATATCGACGGCATCGCCGGTGATGATGTTCTCCTTCACTTCAGGATTGTCCACAAACTCCGGCTTGACCATGGTCTTGGTGGTCAGCTCCATCCACTTCTTGGCGAGCTGGCTCATCGATAGCGACGGGTCCTGCTCGAGCGCGATGGCCAGCCGCTTGGTGGTGGTGAAGGCGCTGGTAAATACCGGAATGCTGTAGCCCTTGACGTTCTCGTAGAGCAGGGCCGGCCCCTTCTGCTCCTCGTTGACCTTGGAGACATGGCATAGCTCGAATTTCCAGTCCACCTCGGCCTTGACGCGATGCAACTCGCCGTTGAGATCGAGGGCGGCGATGTAACTGCGAATATCGTCGATGGGCTTTGCTTTTGGGGGTGCTTTCATGTTCGCTCCGTAGTAGTACAGGGGGTGTGGTAGAAATTGAAATTCATGCGGCTAGCCGAGTTTCTTGCCCGTCAGCAGGCTGGACAGGATGTAGTCCATCGCCGATGCGCTGCCCGCGGAAACGGGCGTCTGCTGCTTGTTGCTCCATACCGTCTCCGGCCGTGCCTGCAGGATGAAGACGTTGCCGCCGGCCGGAAGGTCCTTGTCGATCGCCCATTCGATGTCCATCGGGCGGCCGTAGTGCTTCTCGATCTTCTTGCCCATCCAGGCCAGTTCGGTGACCTCGTCGTCGATGATCGACTGCACGTTCTGGCGTTCGAAGGGGATCTCGGTGGCGACGGATTTCTGCGCTTTCAGATCGACCGTGTAGCACATCTCCTTTCTCGAAATAGTGCGCTCCATGATGTCGAGCGCGACCTTGTTGACGACGAAGTGGTCGGGGGTCACCTCGCCTGAAACCACCGATTCGCCGAAGCCGTAGTTCGAGTCGATGACGATCACCGAGCGGTCGCCATTGGTCGGGTGGATGGTGAACATCACGCCGGCGGAAAACGAATTGGCCATCTTCTGGATGCCGACGCTGATCGCCACCTGCTCATGAGGGAAACCCATCTTCATGCGATAGGCAATGGCGCGGCCCGTGTACAAGCTGGACATGCAGCGCCGCACGTGATGCATGACCTCGTCGATACCGCGTATCCACAGATAGGTATCCTGCTGCCCGGCAAAACTTGCTCCGGGCAGGTCTTCGGCCGTGGCGCTGGAGCGCACCGCAACCGGGACCGCCGGAACGCCGCTGCGGTTCGACAACTTGCGGTAGGACTCGGCAATCAGGTCCTCGAGTTCGATGCAGATCGGGCGCGACTCGATCATCTCGCGGATGATGCGGGAGGCATCTTCCAGCTTGTCCATGTCCTCGTGATCCAGCCCGTCCAGCAGGCGGCTTACTTCCGGCTGGATGCCGGCTTCGCGCATGAACTGCTCGTAGCCGTGCGTCGTCAGGGCGAACCCGGGCGGCACCCTCACCCCTGCATTGATGAGCTCGCCGAGCGAGGAGCACTTGCCCCCCACCAGGGCGACCGACTCCCTGCTGCACTCCTCGAACCAGCACACTTTCGGCATTGCGCTATTCATCCACGCCTCCGTGCGAATCCCGCCGATTGTCAAAGCGCTGCCCATCGCCGGTAGCCCTCGCCATCAGCGCGTGATCGAAACCACACCCGAGGAACCATCGACCCTGATCATCATTCCGGTCTTGATGATCTTGGTGCCGTGTCCGGTGCCCACGATTGCCGGCAGGCCATACTCGCGGCAGACGATCGCGGCATGGCTCATCACACCGCCGACATCGGTGACGCAGGCCTTGATCTTGGCGAAGGCCGGCGCCCAGGAGGGCGAGGTCGTCGGCGCGACGAGGATTTCGCCGTCCTGCAGATCGCGGATGTCCATCGCCGTGCGGCAAACGCGTGCCTTGCCCTCGACAATGCCGGGGCTGCCGGCAAAGCCCTTCAGCTCGGTGATGCTGTCGGGATCGCTCACTTCCTGCACCGCGGACCAGTCGGCCAGCGACTTGTTGGTGACGCCCCAGAGCACGATGGTGAAGGGCTCCTGGATGACTTCCGGCGCGATGCCGATGGCCGGCGGCACGCTCCAGGTGCGGAACTTCTCCATCACCCCCTTGCGCCACTCGATTTCCGGCGGCCAGGTGGTCGTGCCGCGCGGCGTGACGCCGGTGGCCCAGGCCGTGACCACGTCCCACAGCGCCGACTTGATCTCGTCGCGGCGCAGGTACCAGATGTCCTCGATGTCCTTGATCATGCCGTGATCCTTCATGATCGCCGCGACTTCGCGCATCTTGTTCCAGAACACCGAGTGGAACCAGTGCTCGACGTAGAACAGGTGGTTTTCGACATAGGGGAACACGGTCTTGGCGCAACCTAGCAGCTCGTCGAACTGCTTCAGATCGGCCTCGTTGGTGATCAGGGCGCGGTACTCGGCGGTGATGCGGTCGCGTTCGGCGCGTACCTGTGCCGTCGGGCGGTCGATGGTGGCGCCGATCTTGAGCCTGCCGATGTAGGTCTGGATGCCGGACAACGGAACGTCGAGGTTGTCGTTCCAGCTGCGATCGGTGTGGAACCAGCCGGTGCCATCCGAAATGTTGAACCACGGGTAACGCGCCTTCTCGAAGGCGGCCAGCCATTCCGCGCCCTTCGGCAGCTTGCCGACATTGGCCTTGACGGTGGCCCAGTCCCGATTGGCCGTCACGGCCTGGTCGACGCCGAGCGCAATCGCGCTCTTGGCCAGCTCCTTGAGCTCGTCGTCGGGGCGGTACATGATCACGTCGATCCCAGAGATCATCTGCGTGATGCGCTGCAGCGGGATGCTGGGGAACAGCTTCTGCGTGAAGTCCATGAAGAAGACATACGCCGCATAGCCGAGGTTGAGGAATTCGAAGTGATACTGCCAGCACTTGATGCCGAGATTGATCAGGTCATCGTAGTTCTTGATCAGGTGGTAGCCCTTGGATTCGCCCAGTGCATCCATCACCACCGAGATATCCTCGAGATCCGGCAGGGGCGAGATCTGCAGGTCTTCGAGTTCCTTGATGGTGGCCTCCATCTTGACTTTCCACTTCGCCTCCAGCGCGTCCCAGTTCTTGTAGTAGAAGCCGGCGCGTTCCATGAAGTTCGGCACGCGGCTACCGATTTCGGCACCGTCCTTGACCGGCACCGGCGAGATGTAGACATAGCCGTTGATGATGCGGTGGTCGACGCCGCGCACCGGCGGCACCTGGAAGATTCGGTTGTTGAACTGCGACAGAGCGAGGAACCACGCCTCGTCCCAGATCGTGTCGAAGGGGTAGAGCGGTTCTGGGTAGTGCAATCCGTCGTAGAACCAGAACGTCTCCTTTTCGTACTGGTTGCGCACCGGATCGTCCGTGACGAACTGGTATTGGTACGGGTACATCCTCTCCCAGCCTTCGGTGCCGGGAATCGTCTTGGCCTTTACATCGTGCGGAATCGGAAACTTCATCGAATGTCTCCTTCTGTAATTATTTTGAGTATCGGAAAATCGGTCCCGGTCATGCGCCTGGAGTGACACAGCTAATGCAAGCCGCGGGCCACATGTCTTTTGCGCAACGCAATATTCCGAACCGTTGCCGGTAGCCCGATCCGATCCAAGGTGCGCGGCAATGCTGCGAATCGGCGGTACGGCGGTGTGCAGCAAACCGGACCGGCGAAGCGTCCGGATCAGGCATCCCGGGCGGCAGGCAGCCCGGTCGACTGTTGTTCATTTGGTGAAATCGGGGGCTGTGCTTCGCCGCGAAATGATCTTTCGATCACATTCCGGGAAGTGGCGCGGCAAGAGGGCAAAAGGGATTGTTTGACTTCGATCAGAACAAGCGTCACGATCACGGCATAAGCAGCGGGATCGAGGAGTAGAAAATGAGAGTGCGGCAATGACCAAACTCCGCAGTGTGGGCCGTTCGACCAGCGAGGATCTGCGTGCCCGCGTGCATTTTTGCGCCGAGACCGGGCAGATCTGGCTGCACGAGCATCGCATGCTGCTGGTGCACGCCGAAGCGCAGGCCACCTTGCGCAAGGAACTCATTGACACGCTTGGCATGGACCGCGCCCAGGGGCTGCTGACGCGCATGGGTTACGCGTCCGGCGTGCGCGACGCCGAACTAGCGCGCACCCGCGCCGAGGATTCGAGCGACCTCGAAGCCTTCATGACCGGCCCGCAACTGCACACCCTGGAAGGCATCGTGCGGGTAACGCGGATCAAGCTCGAACTGAACCGCCACGCCGGAACCTTCCATGCCGAGTTCCTCTGGGAAAACTCCTGGGAAGGACAATGGCATCGCCACCATTACGGCATCCACAGCGACCCGGTGTGCTGGACGCAGATTGGCTACGCCTGCGGCTATACCTCGGCCTTCATGGGCCGCACCATTCTCTACAAGGAAGTCGAATGCACCGGCATGGGCCACAACAACTGCCGCATCGTCGGCAAGCCCGCCGAGGAGTGGGAAGATGCCGACGAGCAGATGCGATTCTTCAACAGCGAATCGATCGCCGATCAACTCATCGACCTGCAAACCCAGGTCGTGCAGCTGCGCTCTTCGATTGGTGACCGAGATCAACTGCCGCAGGACGTTACCGGCACTTCTCCCGGCTTCCGCGAAGCCTACGAACTGCTCAAACAGGCCGCCGGCAGCCACATCAGCGTCCTGCTCCAGGGTGAAACCGGGGTCGGCAAGGAAGTCTTCGCGCGCAGCCTGCATGAAATGGGCTCGCGCTGCAGCAAGCCCTTCGTCGCCGTCAACTGCGCCGCGATCCCGGCGGAACTGGTCGAATCCGAACTCTTCGGAGTCGAGAAGGGCGCCTATACCGGTGCGCTCGTCTCACGCCCGGGGCGCTTCGAGCGTGCCGATGGCGGCACGCTGTTCCTCGACGAGATCGGCGATCTGCCTGCCTCGGCGCAAGCCAAGCTGCTGCGCGCGCTGCAGGAAGGCGAAATCGAGCGTCTCGGCGACCAGAAGACGCGCAAGGTCAACGTGCGGCTGGTTGCGGCAAGCAACGTCAGCCTGCAGAAGCTCGTCAAGGAAGGGCGCTTCCGTTCCGATCTCTACTACCGGCTCAATGCCTACCAGATCGTCGTCCCGCCGCTGCGCGAACGCAAGCAGGACATTCCGCTGCTGGCCAAGCATTTCCTCGTCAAGCATTCCGCGATCCACGGCAAGAAGCTGCGCGGCTTTACCGACAAGGCCAAGCGCGCCTTGCTCGCCTATCCGTGGCCGGGAAACATTCGCGAACTGCAAAACGCGGTGGAGCGCGGCGTGATTCTCGCGCCCAGCGGGACTCGCATCGAGGTCAGTCATCTGTTCTTGTCCTGCAATGACGTGCAGCCGCAGGAGTTCGGGCTCGATCCCACCGGCGGCCTCGACATCAATAGTTGGGAGACCGGGAAGAATCTGCGCGAAGCGGTTTTCAACGGTGCCCTGACGCTCGACCAAGTCGAGGCCATGCTGCTTGAAACGGCGGTCGACAAGGCGCGCGGCAACCTGTCCTCCGCGGCACGCATGCTGGGGCTGACCCGACCGCAGATCGCCTATCGCCTGAAACGCCTGCACGAAGGCAAGGAGAGCGCTGGCGATATTCCGCCGGTGTTCGACCAGTCGCACGTAGACTCGACCTCTTGCAAGTGATCCTGCCGCAGCCGGTAGCCGACTATCTCGCGGGCCACCATGTCATGACCCTTGCCACGCAGAGCGAAGCAGGCCCCTGGGCGGCCGCCGTGTTCTACGCCAGCGACGGCTGCTCGCTGATTTTCCTGTCGGCGCCCACCAGCC
>CAIZKA010000470.1 GCA_903933395.1 uncultured beta proteobacterium
CTGGTCGCCGCTTTCGATCAGTTCCAGCGCGAGGTCGTTCATTGCATTGATGTTGTTCCAGGATTCGTCGGCCGCGGACCCGTCGGCCAGGCTCGCCGCCTCGATCACGTTGAGATGGATGCCATTGGACCAGAAGTCGGCACCCCCCAGCAAGACCAATACCTTGACCGGACGCTGTTTGGCCCAGGCCAGTGCGCTGCGCAGGCGTTCGCACTGGGCGGTCGACATGGCACCGTTGTAGAACTCGAAGCTCAGGAAGCCCGCGTCGCCGGACTCTTCATAGGCGATGTCCTGCCAGGTCGCGTGGCCGACGCGCCACCAGTCGTCGAGCGGCGCCTGCGGCAGCGCGGCTGATTCGGCGGCAAAAGCCAGCGTGGCCGGCAGCTTGATGCTGTCCGGGCGTTTGACGTGGCCGATCCAGACGGCGCCATCGCTGGTCCGGCGCAGCACGGCGGTTTCGCGGCGCGCGATGAGCTCGCCGGCCCGGGTGTCGGCCTTGCCGTGCAGCAGGGCTTCCGGCCATGCGTCGAAAATATGGCAGGCCTGCCCGAACAAACTGTCGGCGACGCCGGGGAAGCCGTCGGCGGCATTAATCTTCTTCAGCACCGTGGCGGTGTCGTTGCGCTGCCAGTCGATGGCACGATCGGCCTGCCGCATCAGCGGGCGCAGGCGGCCGCGTACGTCGGGCCAGGCGGCCAGCAGCGTCGGGCTCCGGTCATTGGCCGCGTATCGGTCGACGGCCTGCAACACGGCCGTCACCGCCGCGTCGGTGATTTCGTTGCGGTAGATGCTCGACTTCTTCGCCGCCCGCAGCGGAAAGCTGGCCGTGGCCCAGACCGGCCCGGCATCCATCTCGGCTTCCGCCTGCAGCACCGTCACGCCCCACTCCGCCGCGCCCTCCTGCAAGACCCAGTCGAGCGCCGAAGGGCCGCGGTCGCCGACTATGCCGGGATGCACGACGAGGCATATGTGTCGTTTCCAGATCGAGTCGGGAATCGCTCGGCGCAGGTAAGGCGCAACAATGAGGTCCGGCTTGAACAGGGCGACGGCTTCTTCGGTGACACTGTCGGCGATGTCGAACTCGATCGAGGTTTCGTGGCCGCGCCGCTGCAGCTCGGCCTCCAGCCGCTGGGTCAGGCTGTTGAAGGCGTGGGTAAGAAGCAGAATCCTCATCGGCAAACGATTCAGCAAATGCGGGGCAGCTGGTCGCCCGCCAGCCAATCGACGATGCGCTTGCCACCGAAGGCCGTGGTCATTTGCACGAAGTGGTGGTCGTCGGCGATCACGTCGCCGATGAAGCAGGCGTCGCGCCCCAGCGGATGGGCGCGCATGGCCTTGAGCAGCAGTTCGGCGTCGAGCGCATTGCAGATCGCCACCAGCTTGCCTTCGTTGGCGACATAGAGCGGATCGAGGCCGAGGAATTCGCAGGCCGCGGCGACCACCGGCTTCACCGGTATCGCCTGCTCGTAGAGCATCATGCCGACACCGGATTGCGTGGCGATTTCATTGAGCGTGGCGGCGAGGCCGCCGCGGGTCGGATCGCGCAGGCAGCGCAGGCCGGCGCCGGTGGCCAGCATCGCGGCGATCAGGCCGTTCAAGGCCGCCGTGTCGGACTCGATGGGCGCGTCGAAGCTGAGGTTCTCGCGCTTGCTCATGATCGCCACGCCGTGGTCGCCCAGCGAACCCGAAACAAGGATCACGTCGCCGGGACGGGCAAGGCTGCCGCCCAGTTCCAGGCCGTCGGGCAGCACGCCGACCCC
>CAIZKA010000471.1 GCA_903933395.1 uncultured beta proteobacterium
CCGGGGAGGCCCATGCTGTGCGCGTAGCCGATGCCGGTGTTGTGAAAGCGGTTGTCGCTGAACAAGGCATTCCTTTCGCCGGCGACATGGCAGGCGCTGCAGCCGGCCTTGCCGCTGAACAGCCGGAAACCCGCCTGTTCCCCGGCCGTCAGCGCACTTTCCTCCTTGCCATAGCGCCAGCGGTCGAAGCGTGAATTGGCGGAGATCAGGTTGCGCTGATAGGCGGCCAGCGCCTGGCCTACGGTCAGCACATCGGGACCGCGCCCGGCGAAGGCCTTCTCGAAGCGGCCGGCGTATTCAGGCAAAACCCTGATTTTTTCGATCACGTAGCCGATGGAGGGATTGCCCATTTCGTTTGCCGCGAGCAAGGGCCCCCAGACCTGATTTTCCAGGCTGAACTCGCGACCGTCGTGGAACAACTGCTCGACATAGGCGACGTTGTACACCGCAGGCGCATTGCGCCGGACGGTCTGGCCCTCGAGGCCGACGGCGGTGCCCAGTTCATTGGAGGTGAAGCCCTGCTCGGGCACGTGGCACATGGCACAGGACAGGGTGTTGTTGTGCGAAAGCCGGCGGTCCATGAACAGCGTCCGCCCGAGTTCGATCTTCGCCTGCGTCAGCGGATTGTCGGGCGGCAGCGGAACGGCCGGCAGGCCAAGCGGCAGCTCCGGGCTGAGCGATGCAGGCTCCGGCGCGCCGGGCCGTTCGCAGGAAGACAGGACCAGCACCCAGAGCAGCAGGATGCCCGCCAGGCGCGTCATTTCAGCCGGACTCCGTCTTCCATGAGAAGCGTCTTGATGTCGTTCAGCACCATCGGCGCCAGGAGATAGTCGGCCGTGTAGATCTCGCGCACCATTTGCTGCCGGTCGATGAGGAATACTTTCAGCACATGGCTGTAGGTACCGACCGGTTTGCCGGTGGTCTTGTCGATGTCTACACCGACATCCTGGCCGAAACCTTCGAGAATCGGCAGCAGCTCGCGGCGCGAGCGCGTGGTCAGGAAATCCCAGGCCAGGGGCTGCGCCGCGCCTGCGTGGGCATGTCCGTGCTCGTGTCCGTAATGGGCGAGGGCTTGCGGCGTGTCGCGCTCCGGATCGAAAGAGAGGCTGACGAAACCAACCCGGCCGCGGATTTCCGGCAGCTTTTCGAGTTCGTCCTTCAGCGTGTGCATGACGGTCAAGGCATAGGGGCAACCGTTCGGATCGGCGCAGGAGGCGTACATGAAGGCCAACAGGGTAATCCGGCCGCGGGTGAATTCCGCCAGGCGGCGGCGCCGCCCGTCGCTATCAAGCACGGCGCCGTCCGTTGCCCGCTGGATACTCTCCAGCTTGTAGCTGCCGGCCGGCGGCGGCACGAAGTCCATGCGCGGCGCGGCCGGCACGATGCCGGCCAACAGCCACCCGAGGAGGAAAATCCCGCCTCGAAAGAAAAGGCGGCTGTTGCGCGGCAGGGCGGGGAACACCTTGCGCTACTGCGTTCTCGCCAGCAGCGCGGGCACTGTCTGCGCCGACGCCAGCGGCTTGAGGGTCGACAGATCGCGCGCCTGGAACTTCATGTGGTGGGCGCGACCGAGCTTCTCCTTGTAGAAGTCGATCTCGAAGGCCAGCTTGAGGTCCTTGCCGTCCCAGTTGTACATCTTCAGGAACTGCTCGTCGTCCTTGCCCTTTTTGTCCCAGTTGCCCAGTAGCGAGGACGTGAAATACACGCGCTTGCCGTCGTAACTTTGCGACACCATGTTGACCTGGGAACCGATCTTCCTGGTGAAGGTTTCCTTCGGTTTCATCGGGTCGGACATGTCCCAGTAGCGCGTGGTGCCGTCCATGAAGGTGTTGATCCACATGCCGCGGCCGTCGGCGGTGATGCTGATATCGACGGGCAGCGGAATCTTGGCCGGGTCGCCGATGGTGGCGACGTCCTTGACCTGCCATTCGCCCTTGGCGTCCTGCTTGTAGATCCATATCTTGGAGGTCAGTGCCGTGGTGGTGACGGCCCAGTTGTCGCCCGCCTTCCATGACCAGCGTACTTCCAGCGGCGCGCCAGGCGTCTGGAACACCTTGAGCGGTTTCATGGTCTTCATGTCCCACATGACGGACGTGTTGCCGAAGCGCTTCATCGCCTCGCCGTCCTTAACCAGCTTGCCCAGGTCCATCATGTAGTTGTTCCATCCGGTAAAGGACGACGTTAGGAAAACATTCTTTGCCGGATTGATGGCCGCATCGTAGCCGTAGCCGTCACCGCCCTCCTTGGGCATCGGATAGTGCGCGACGTAGTCGCCCTTGTTGTTATAGACGGCCAGACCGGTCTCGCCGCCATGATCCTTGTTGTTCGACAGCGGCGTGACCAGCATGCGGCCCGGCATCGCGATGAAGGAGTGCGGTCCGACAAAGCCGGTCTTCTGCACGAAGTTTGTGATGGTCTTGGTAAGTTTCGGCTTGGCCGGATCGGTGCCGATGTCGAAGATGTAGATCTTGTTCGAATCCAGCGCGCCGCCCCAGAGATAGCGGCGGTCGTCCGAAAGGCCGACGTGGTGGACTTCGCCGCGGCCGCCGAGCGACAGCTTGTGGATGATCTTGCCGTAGGTTTTGGATTTCGGATTGACATCCACGGTGACCAGTTTGTCGGAACCGTCGCCGACGCCCTTGACGCCAAGGGTCCAGACGTAGACCAGGTCCTCCTGCCCCTTGATCAGTGGCGTATAGGGCGAACAGCTGGTTTCGTCGGCGAATGCCGGCGCAGTTGTCAGGGCGGCCAAAACCGCCGCTGTCAGTGCAACCTTGTGGGATCTGCCTTTAGCGTGCGTCATGTTTTCCATGCTGCTCTCCTCGGATGGGTAGTGCTGCTTATTTGTGCAGCGTTATTTGCCGGAGGGGAAAAAACGCGGATACCCCTGGGACACTGTCGTACTGACGGTGTCAGCCGGCTGTTTGCGGAACAATGTAACAGAGTACCGGCGCAGACTGCAAACGGTGCCGGATCGGGAGCCCGCCATTGAAGTTTCAACCGGCAGTTCGTACCTGGATGTGTGTCGCCGCCGTATCGCCAGCGCCGACTCTCGAAGTCAATCGCCGATGCCATTCCAACCCAGAGCATCCACCACGCCCGCAAAGTTCTCCTCCAGCGGCGCCGCAATCACCAGCACCCGCCCGTCCTGCGGATGCCGCAGTGCGAGTTGCGTACAGGCCAGCAGCAGGCGCCCGCCGCCGAAACGCTGCTGGAAGTAACGGTTGTGGATGCCCTTGCCCCAGGTGGCGTCGCCGATGACAGGGTGGGCGATGTGCTTCAGATGGCGGCGCAACTGGTGCTGGCGGCCGGACTTCGGCACCAGTTCCAGCAGCGCATAGCGCGTGGTGGGGTAGCGATCGACCGCGTCGGGCAACTCGACGGTTGCGAGGCGGCGATACTCCGTCGCGGCCGGCAACGCATCGGTCGGACTGCCGGCGCTGAACTTGCGGCCGTAGTCGTCGAACTGGCGCGACAGCGCATGGTCGATGATGCCGGCTTCCGGCGGCCAGCCGCGGACGACGGCGAGGTAGCGCTTGTTCACCTCATCGCGCTGGAACTGTCTGCCGACCTCGCTCGCGCTGCCGGCGTCGAGGGCGAACAGCAGCACGCCGGACGTGCCCTTGTCGAGGCGGTGCAGCGGATGTACGCGCCGGCCGATCTGGTCGCGCAGCAATTGCACGGCGAAGCGGGTTTCGTGGCGGTCGATGTCGCTGCGATGAACCAGCAGGCCGGCGGGCTTGTTGATGGCGACGAGGCAGTCGTCGCGGTAGAGGATGTCGAGCATGTCACGCGGGGCCGCAGGTGAAGAGGGAAGGGGGACGCCGGGGAAGTTCTGCTGCCGTGGCGGTGCAAATCCGCCATGAATCGGTCAGGCCGGCACTTTGCGACCGGCGGCCACGCCTGCTAATCGGAGCAAGTACTGGTTTTGACCATTGCTGCGCCTCGTAGTAGGCTTGGACCAGAAAATCGGATGGGTCGTGCAGGTGCCGGTCTGGAATTGATGGCATTGGATAACAATAGCAGCGGTTGAGGCAAGTGCGACTTTATTAATCGTAGCGAGGAGACGGGAATTGCATATCATCGAGTGGACCAGTGAATTCGTTCTGGGCATCGATGAGATCGACGAGCAGCATAAGGCGCTGGTGGGAATGATCAACGCTCTCGATGCCAGCACCCACGGCGAATTCGGGCAGGAAACCGTGCGCCG
>CAIZKA010000472.1 GCA_903933395.1 uncultured beta proteobacterium
GAAGTCCTGGATCAGCTGTACCTGCTTTTCGGTCTGGCCGCCGGACATGGGAATCACCGTGGCGCCCAGGGCTTCGCCGCCGTAGTGGGCGCCGAGGCCGCCGGTAAACAGGCCGTAGCCGTAGGAATTGAGGATGATGTCTTCGGCCGTGCAACCCGCCGCGCGCAGGGACCGCGCCATGAGGCCCGCCCACATCGCGATGTCGTTCTTGGTATAGGCGACCACCGTCGGCTTGCCCGTGGTGCCGGACGAGGCGTGAATCCGCACCACGTCGCGCATGGGCGTCGCGAACATGCCATAGGGATAGGTGTCGCGCAGGTCGAGCTTGGTGGTGAAGGGAAACTTCGCCAGGTCGGACAACTGTTTCAAGTCATCCGGATGCACGCCCGCGGCATCGTATTTCTTGCGGTAGTGCGGCACGTTCTCGTAGGCGTGCTTCAGCGACCACTTCATGCGCTGCAGCTGCAATGCCTGCAACTCGTCGCGGCTGGCCTTTTCGATGGGCTCCAGACCGGTGACCGGATTATTCTGCTTGCTCATGTACTTCCTCCCTAACTTTCATGCAGCAGTGGCACGGCACCACTGCTAATGAAACACGCGAAAGGCGAATTGAAGGCCCGCCCCTCCCATCCTCCCCTCACGGGGAGGCTTCTTATAAGCTCGCTTCGCTCGGCTATAACCCGTCGCGCCCAACAAGCCATTTCAAGTCATACCTATACGGCTTCTCGATGAGCCATCTGTTTGACGAAGGCCAGATTTTCCACGACCTTGGCCTGAATGTGTGAAATCTGCTCCGGACTCAGGTGACGGAAGCGTCCCATCGCCTTGAGGTAGTCCGTGACCGGCAGCGGATCATCGACCGGCCGGGTGAAGTGCAGGCCGTCCGCCGGGTTGTATTCCCACAACATCACGAAATTGGTTTCGACTGCCTTGCGCGCGACTTCCATGTTCTGGTCGGTCGGAAAGCGCCAGCCCGTGGTACAGGGCGAATACACGTGCAGGTAGGCAAAACCGCGCTTGGAAGCCAGGATCGCCTTGTCCAGCTTGTCGTAGAGATCTTCCATGTAGGCGGTGGAGGCGGTCGCGACATACTCGCAGCGATGGTTGACCATGATCAGCGGCAGGTTCTTGGCGTCCTGGGTCTTGCCCTGCGAGGGGATGCCGCGCGTGCCCTGCCCCACCGGGGTGGTCGAAGTCCAGGCGCCGTAGGGCGTGCAGCTCGAACGCTGCATGCCGGTGTTCATGTAGCCCTCGTTGTCCACTACCATGAACAGGATCTGCTCGTTGCGCTCGGCCGCGCCGGAGAGCGACTGGAAACCCACGTCCGACGCGCCGCCGTCGCCGGCGATGGCCAGCGCCGTGACCTCGCGACCCACCCGCTTGTACTGGCGCTTGACGCCGGCCAGCATGGCCGCGGTGTTGGTCAGCAGCGGATGGAATACCGGAATCTTGGTACCGGTGGTGCCGTTGAAGCCGACCGAACCCATGCCCGGCACGCAACCCGGCGGCGTCGCCAGCACGGTCTCCGGGCCGACGCGGCGCAAGGTGTGGCGCATCAGGAGTTCGGTGTTGCACCCCTGGCAGCCCGCCAATCCGGGAGCGAACAAATCCTCCCAGCCGCCGACTTCGTTGTAGATGCGCGAGGTGGTGATGTAGGTCAGCGCGTCGTGCGGGCAGGCCGGTACGCAGGCCGGAGCACCATCGCAGGTGTCGCACTTGGCGACGTGGCCGATGCCCGCATCCAGCGCAATGCCGGCATAGGCGCAGCCGACGGTGCAGAGCAGGCAATCGACGCACTTGTCTGCATTCCAGTCGATCACGCCGTTCGCGTAATTCTTGGTCAGGGCCGCTGCGGGACACACCGTGACACACTTGGGATCGGCACACTGGCGGCACAGCGCCAGCTCGAAGCCTTCATCCGCGCTGCCGACGATCTGGATGCGCGACCGCGCCGTATCGCCAACGCCGACTTTTGCCGTGGCGCAGGCCGTCATGCAGTCGCCGCAGCCGTCGCACTTGTTGGCGTCGAAGGCGATGGTGTTGTAGGC
>CAIZKA010000473.1 GCA_903933395.1 uncultured beta proteobacterium
AACTTCAATTCGTCGAACTCGGTGCTCAAGGTCTTTTTGTAGGGATCGATGGCTTTCACCGTGGTGTGGGTCAGATGCAGGATCCGGTCCTTGTAGCGCTCGGCAAACATTCGATTGAAGCGCTGCATGCCGCCACCGGCATCGACCAGGATCAGGCGCCCCTTGATGCGACGCGTCTTCAGCAGCCAGGCGATCATCACTGCGCGCTCGTAGGGCGCCGGCGGGCAGCGCAAGGGTGGCGGCGGAACGGTCATCAGCAGGTCGCCGCCCTTGAATTCGGCCAGCTTGCGCTTCAGCGCGTCCAACTCACCGGCGAGGAAGCCCGCCGGGTAGAGCCGGCGCGTGGCGTCGATGGCGCGAGCATCGTCGCCCAGCCACGGACTATAGTCATAACGGATGCCGGCGGCGAGAATCAGCCAGTCGTAACCGAGAGCGCCTTGTGCGGTGTGCAGGCGCCGCCGTTCGCGGTCGATCGCCGTAACCTCGGCGCGGATTGCCCGATAGCCCCAGGCCTGCGCGGCTGTGGCGTAATCCTGCTGCACCAGGGCATCGGGCGTACGTTCGACCAGCCACTGATTGGACAGCGGCAGCGAGCGGAACACGGCATCGCGGTCGATCAGCACCACCTCGAGTTCGGTCGCCAGCCGGCGCAAGTGGCAGGCCGCCGTGAGGCCGCCCCAGCCGCCGCCGACGACGACGACACGGCGTCCGCCGGAGGCCGGCAGCAAGTCGGGAGTCGATTGGCCGAAGGAACGGGCGGCACCGAGCGCGGCGCCCGCGGCAAGAAAGCGGCGGCGGCTGATCATGTGCCGGCCCTGATGTCAGACCCTAGCGCCCGCCGCCGGCGCCCATCGCGGCGCGAATGCGTTGTGCGATCTCGGCGGCCGGCATGGCGTAGGCGAAGCGGGCAAGAAAGCGGCCCTGGGTGTCCAGCAGGACCATCCCGGCCGTGTGGTTCATGGTGTAGTTGTCGGCTTTCGCTCCGGGCTCGCGCACCTTTTCGTAATGGATGCGAAAACTGTCCGCAGCGCGCCGCACCAGTTCGGGCGAACCGGTCAGACCGAGAATGCGCGCGTCGAAGGCGCCGGTGTATTCGCGCAGGATTTCGCGGGTATCGCGTTCCGGATCGATGGTGATGAAAATCGGCTGCAGGCGCTGCGCCTCGCTGCCGAGAAGTTCCAGCACCTGCTTGAATTCCAGCAGCGTGGTCGGGCAGACGTCGGGACAGGAAATAAAGCCGAAGGTGACGAGTTGGAAGCGGCCGCGAAAATCATCGATGGTCACCGCCCTGCCCTGCGGATCCATCAGCAGGTAACGCGGCAGGAGTGGCGCGGCATCCTCCGGCACCGGGGCATGGCGGACGTCGGCGAGCGGTTGGGCAAGCGCCGGGGCGCCGGCGACGAGCAACGACGCGACGAGCAGCACCATGACGAGCAGCACACCGGCCGTCCGGTGCCTCATGTCACTTCGCCGCCACGGGCAGCGTATCGGCGAGCTGCAGGGCCAGCTGGTTGAGCTTATGGGTAAGGCCGGTGGCGTCCGGACACGTGCCGGCCGCTCGCGTCTGCGCGAGGAAAGCTTCCTGCGTGGCTTCCTCGTAGGCGGAACCGAAGCGCTGGGTCTTCGGCGCGTGCGCCAGCATGAGTTCCTTGGCGCGGGCGGCAAGCTTCGTCTCGGCGCAAGCCAGAGCCCGGCCATTGACGCTGCCCAAGGCCTTGACGGCAAGCAAGCCGGCATCAGCATCAGCGGCAAGGGTCGGCGCTGACAACACGGCGAAAAAAAGTGGGCAAAGGTATCGAAGTGGTTTCATGCTGGTTCCTTGAGTGACAAGTTGCGATTGTAGGCGGAAGGACCGGGTGCTACTTCATCCTGGGCGCGGGATCGCGCAGCACGAGATGCGGCGAGGAAAACGGTGCCAGGCGTTCGAGGAAATCCAGCAGCTCCAGCACCGGCGAATTGCGGAAGAAGGTCGCCATCGGCGTTTCCATCCAGATGCGGTCGGCGAAGAGGTAGACCTCGTGCGGCGTGTCGCCGATGCCGTCGCCGTTGCGGTCGAAGCCCTGGTAGTCGTCCCAGGTGTTACCGCGCCAGATATTGCCGCTGCCCGCGCCCGGTGCGCTGATCGCCACCGTGGTCAGGTTGTTCTCGAAACGGTTGTCGAAGAAACGATGACCGCCCTCCTCGCCATAGAAGAACAGGCCGACGATATTGTGCGCGAAGCGGTTGTTCTTCACCATCAGCGCACCGACAGACTGCGGCGGCGCATCGACCTTGAGGCCCACTGCGCAATGCAGCACTTCGTTATTCTCGACCAGGGCGTCGCTGCTCTCCTTGAACACGATGCCGGCGCCGCCGCCGGTTAACGCGTGCGCCACATGGTTGCCGCGCAGGACCAGGTCGGGCGAATAGAGCACGACAATGCCGGTGCCGGTATCCGACAGGCGGTTGTTCTCGATCAGCAGACGCGGCGAAAAAATGATGTGCATGCCGTAGCGGCCATCCGTGAACTGGTTGCCGACGATGCGGTTGTCCGGGGAGTTGGCAAAGGTCAGGTCGCGCGCGCGGCTGAAGCGGTTGCCCTCGATCAGGTTGAACCGGCTGTACCAGAGCCGGATCGCATCGCCGCGCATGCCCTGCTCCAGCTTCTTGCCGGTGACGCGGTTACCGGTAATGCGCGAACGATCGACCTGCTTGAGATGGATGCCGAAGAGGACATCGTCGATCTCGTTGTCCTCGACGCGATGGTCGGCGCCTTCGAGCAGGATTCCGGCGTCGATGCTGTCATGCGATTCGCCGCTGCCGCTGATGCGCAGGCCGCGCAGTGTCACGCCGTTGGCGGCGACCGAAAGCACGGTGCCGCGACCCGGTCCGACGATGGCTGCCTTGCCGCCGCCATCGAGCGTTAACGGCTTGGTGACGCGCACCGGCCCGACGTAGGAACCCGGCGCGAGCTTCAAGGTGCCGCCGGCCAGCGTGGCATCGATCAGTTCCTGCAATGGTGCTGCCGAGGCCGCCAGCGCCAGCAGCGCGAGCAGAGTCGGCAGCAGCGCCCGCCAGAACCTCAGGCGGCGCCGCTCCATGGCAGGACCAGGACAATGGCGAGCAGAAGGCCGTGGGCGCTGGCGGAAAGGATGGTCAGCTTCAGCGCCGGCGCCAGCGCTCCCGGCCGGCCGGCGTTGGCCCACAGCAGGCGGGCGGCGGCAATGCTGGCCACGATCGGCAGCAGGGCGACCAGTGCCAGCGGCGGCAATTTGCCCTGCAGGACCATCAGCAGCGGCCAGCCGTAGGCCAGCAGGGTGATCAGGGCATAACCCCAGCGCGCGCGCGACACGCCGAGGCGCACGACGACGGTGTTCTTGCCGGCGCCGGCGTCGGCCTTCACGTCGGGAAACTGGTTGATGTAGAGCACGTTGGCCACCAGCAGCGCGAAACCGAGGCCGGCCGCCACGGGGGCGAAGGAGAAGCCGCGGCGCTGGACGAAATCGCTGCCGACCACCACCAGCAGCCAGCCCGCGGTAATGGCGAATTCGCCCAGGCCGCGGCTTTGCAGTTTGAGCGGCGGCGCCGAATAGGCCCAACCGACGACAAGGCCGGCCAGCCCGATCAGGATCAGGCCGGGATCGCTGACCGCCGTCAGCCACAGCCCGGCGGGGACCACCGCGGCCAGCAGCGCATAGCCGAAGGCGCCGGTGGCGCGCAAGGACAGCACGCCGTTCTGGATGAAGCGGCTGCCGCCGGTAAACGGATACTGCCGTTCGCTGTTGGCGGCGTCGCAGCCGGAGATGGCATCGTAGTAGTCGTTGATCACGTTGGCGCCGGCATGCGCCACCAGGGCGAAGAACAGCGTCGCCGTGGCCAGCGCCGGCCCCAGCGCGATGCCGGCATGCGCGGCGGTGGCCAGCCCGAGCAGGCAGCCGACGAAAGTGACGGAGAGGAAGGCCGGCCGGGTCGCCGCGAAATAGCGCAGCAGCGGGTTGTGCAGTGCGTCGAGTGTCGGTTCCATCGGCTTCGGCATCGGCTTTCCTTATTTCAGGGCCGCCTCGGCGGCGGCATCGAGTTCGGCGCGGGTCATCGCCCCCAGCTTGCTGGCGACGATGTCGCCCCTGGGCCCGATGGCCACGGTGAAGGGCAGGCCGGCGCGACTGTTGCCCAGTGCCCGCATCAACTCTACGCCGCCGGCTTTGGCCAGCAGCACCGTATAGCTCATCTCGTAGGCCTTCATGAAGTCACGCACGGATTCTGCCTTGTCTTCGAGGCCGATGCCGATCACGGTCAGGCCGCGCTTGCCGTATTTTTCCTGGGTCTTGATCAGTTCCGGAATCTCGACGCGGCAGGGGCCGCACCAGCGCGCCCAGAAATTCACGATCAGCGGCTTGCCGCGCCAGGCCTCCAGGGCGACGGGCGTGTCCTCGCTGCTGACGAGTTTCGCGGCGAACAGGGCATCGCTGCTTGCCGCATGCGCCATACCCGCAAACAGTAGTGCAAGAACGAAGAATCGCCGTAGTGCAAGCGCCGACTCTTGCATACTCACGGCAGGTCGCCCCGCTTGAACAGCTGATAACCCAGGGTCGCGGCAAGCACGCCGACCACGGTCGGATAGACCAGGGCGAACACCTTGTAGCCGGTGACGCCGAACAGATCGAGGATGACGTAGGCCGAAGGCCCCAGAACGATGAGTTGCGGGTCGAACAGCGCCAGGGCGGCGGTGCGGAAGACCTGCAGCGGATTGGCCAGCGCCATGGTCACGGCGACTTCCGGCGACACCTTGCCCTGGATCATCACGCCGAGCAGGATCAGGTCGAGGAACAGCAGCAGCGTCAGCCAGACGACAAAGGCGGCGCCCTGCGCCATGTCGGTGCTGCGCGCCAGCGCCGAGATCAGCATGCCGATGCCGAGGAAGCAGGCGGCCATCACGGCGAGCAGCGCCGTGTAGTAGCCGAACATGCCCCAGGGCACCTCGATGCCGCGCACCAGCGCGATCAGCACCGCCAGTACCATGGCGCCAAACACCGGCAGGAAGATCACGATGTAGCGGCCGAGGATCTTGCCCCAGAACCACGCGGCCAGGGACACCGGCAGCGACAGCAGGTACTCGTAGACGCCGGCCTCGCGGTCGCCCGCCACCGAGCGTACCGTGGTGATGAGGACGAAGATCGGGAGGATCGCCATGGTGA
>CAIZKA010000474.1 GCA_903933395.1 uncultured beta proteobacterium
GAGCGGCGAGGGGCGTCGCCGTTTCGAGCGCCAGTTGCCGCGCGAGGCGCTGCTGGTGCTGGAACTCGCCGGCCCGGCCTGGCAGGCGGCGCTGGAGCGGGCGCGGGCGAACGCCGCGCGCCACGAGGCGGCACGGCTGGCGAATGCCGACAGCAAGGAATTCGCCGAAAAGGCCAAGCGCGCACAGGAACAGCTGAAGAACGAGGAGACGCTCAACAGCCGCCTGTTCGCCGTCGATGTCGGGGCGGACCGCGCCGCCTTGCGCGCGAAATACCCGGATCGCAGCCGTTACCTGATCCTCAAGGCCACGCTGCGTCCGCGCCTGGAGACACAGGACCAAAAGACGCGCGTCACCGGCTATGTCAGCGAGCTTGCCGTGCAGCGGATCAATGTGCCGCATGCCCTGCGCCCGACACTGGAACCGGTGCTGGAACAGGCGCTGCGCAAGCTGCCGCGCACGCCGGCCGCTCCGGCCGCCCTCTTCGAGGCGACCGTGGCGGTCGGCCAGCGCCTGGAACCCTGGATCGAAGCGATTTCCGTGGCACGCTGAACGCGGAGTACCCCTTCCGGGGAAGGGCGCGGCTGCGGCAAACACGGCATAATCGTCCGCCATGAATACCTCCTTTCTCCTGCGCCGCGTCCTGCCTGCGCTGATCGTCCTTGCCCTTGCCGGCGGCGCCTGGTTCTGGAACACGCGCAGCAAGCCGGTAATCGTGGTGCTGAAGATCGTGGATCGCGGCAACGTCGAATCCACGGTGGTCAATACCCGCGCCGGCACGGTCGAAGCCTGCCTGCGCACGCGGCTGTCGACCATCATGGGCGGGCGCATCGAATACCTCGGCGTCAAGGAAGGCGACAAGGTCAAGAAGGGCCAGCTCCTGATGAAGCTGTGGAACGACGACCAGAAGGCGCAGCAGACCCTGGCCGAGGCGCAGCGCGCGATGGCCGCGCAGCGCGTCAAGGAGGTATGCACCACGGCCGCCAGCGCCACGCGCGAGGCCGAACGGCAGACTTCGCTGAAAAACAAGGGATTCGTTTCCGAGGCGCGCGAGGACGCCGCGCGCAGCGAGGCCGATGTTCGCATCGCCGGCTGCGAGACGGCGCGCGCCGATGTCACCCAGGCCGCCGCCCGCGTTGCTGTGACGAAGGTGGAGCAGGGCCGCATGGTGCTCTACGCCCCCTTCGACGGCACGGTGGCGAAGATCGTCGGCGAGCTCGGCGAGTATTCGACGCCGTCGCCGCCGGGCGTGCAGACGCCGCCCGCGATCGACCTGATCGACGAATCCTGCCTCTACGTCAAGGCGCCGATGGATGAAATCGATGCGCCGAAGATCAAGGTCGGCCTGCCGGTGCGCGTCTCGCTCGATGCCCTGCCGAAGCAGCCGTTGACCGGCAAGGTGCGCCGCGTTGCGCCCTATGTTTCGGCGGTCGAGAAGCAGGCACGCACCGTCGATGTCGAAGTGGATTTCGAGCGTCCGGCCGGCGTCAACCTGCTGGTGGGTTACAGCGCCGACGTCGAGATCGTACTCAACAACCGGCCCAAGGTGCTGCGGGTGCCCACCGCGGCCCTGATCGAAGGCTCGAAGGTGATGGTGCTCAACGCCGACAGCGGCACGCTCGAAGAGCGCAAAGTCAAAGTCGGCATGGCCAACTGGGAATTTACCGAGATCGTCGAGGGACTGGCCGAGGGCGAGCGCATCGTCATCTCGCTGGAGCGCGAGGGCGTGAAAGTCGGCGCTAGGGCAACGGCGGCCACGGCGGACGACAAAGCAAAATAGCATGAGCGTCATCCAGCTTGCCGGCATCGAGCGCGTCTTCCATCTCGGCGACAGCACGGTGCATGCGTTGACCCATCTCGATGTCAGCATCGAGGCCGGCGAATACGTGGCCATCATGGGGCCGTCGGGTTCAGGTAAATCGACGCTGCTCAACCTGCTGGGCCTGCTCGACCGTCCCGATGCCGGCTCCTACCATCTCGAAGGCCGCGACGTCACCACGCTGTCGCCCGACGAGCAGGCCGCGGTGAGGAGCCGGCGCATCGGCTTCGTCTTTCAGAGCTTCCACCTGGTGCCGCGCCTTACCGCCGCCGAAAACGTCGCGCTGCCGATGATGCTGGCTGGCATTCCGGCGGCCGAGCGGGCGCAGCGCGTGGCGCAGGCGCTGAAGGATTTCGGCCTCGACCAGCGCGCCGACCACCGGCCCGACCAGCTTTCGGGCGGCCAGCGGCAGCGGGTCGCCATCGCCCGTGCCACCATCATGCAGCCTGCCGTGCTGCTCGCCGACGAGCCGACCGGCAACCTCGATCGCGCCACCGGCGACGACGTGATCCACCTGCTCGAAGTGCTCAATGAGCGTGGCATGACCTTGATCATCGTCACTCACGACCAGAAGATCGGCAGCCGCGCGCGGCGTCAGCTGATGATGGAAGACGGTGAGTTACGGCATGACAGCGCGCGGCCGGCCGTGACGAGCCCGATGCCGTGAGGGCAGGCTTCCGTCATTCCGGCGCACGCCGGAATCCAGAAGGGCGGTCCAGTCGCGGAAAAGGGGCCGTGTGCTCGGGCGCTGGATTCCGGCGTGCGCCGGAATGACGGGCGGGTGAGGCGGCGCCATGCGTAACGCCGACGTTCTGCGCTTCGCCCGAGATGCGGCGGCCGGCTATCCGCTGCGCACTTCGCTCTCGGTGCTGGCCATGGCCATCGGCGTTGCCGCCGTGGTGGTACTCACGGCGCTGGGCGACGGTGCGCGGCGCTACGTGGTAGATCAGTTTTCGGCGCTGGGCAGCAACCTCGTCATCGTCCTGCCCGGGCGCTCCGCCACCGGCGGCTTCAGCCCGGCCAACGCGGTGACTACCACGCCGCGTGACCTGACCGTCGATGATGCGTTTGCCCTGAGCCGCCTGCCTTCGGTGCGGCGCGTGGCGCCGCTGACCGCCGGCACCTCGGAGATCAATGCCAACGGACGCCTGCGGGAGACCGTGGTCGCCGGCACGTCCTCGACCTATCTGGACATACGCAGTTTCAAAATGGCGCAGGGAGCGTTCCTGCCCGTGGCCGACTGGAATCGCGGCGCGCCTGTCGCGGTAATCGGTTCCAAGATCAAGGAGGAGATTTTCGGCGCCGCTCCCGCCGTGGGCGAACTGATCCGGCTCGGTGACCGGCGCCTGCGCATCATCGGGGTGCTGAAGTCGGTCGGGCAGGGCCTGGGCATGAATACCGACGAAGTGGTGTTCGTCCCGGTCAACGTTGCCCAGAGCATGTTCAATTCCAACACCCTGTTTCGCGTCCTGATCGAGGCCAGGAGCCGCGACCAGATCGAGGGCGTCAAGGCGGAAGTCGCCGCCGTGCTCAAGGCCCGTCACGGTGGCGAGGAGGACATCACGGTGATCACCCAGGATGCCGTGCTCGCCACCTTCGACAAACTCCTGCGTGCGCTGACCGCGGCGGTGGCCGGCATCGCCGCGATCAGCCTCGCGGTGGCCGGCATCCTGGTGATGAACGTGATGCTGGTCGCGGTGACCCAGCGCACCAGCGAAATCGGCCTGCTAATGGCGCTGGGGGCGCGCGGCGCGACGATCCGCGATGCCTTCATGGCCGAGGCGGCGATGCTCTCCGTCGTCGGTGCGCTGACGGGCTATGGCCTCGGCCTCTTCGGCGCCTTCGTCCTGCGCCAGATGTATCCGGTGTTTCCCGCCTACCCGCCGAACTGGGCGGTGATTGCGGCGCTGGTTACCGCGCTGTCCACCGGACTGCTGTTCGGCATCATGCCGGCGCGGCGCGCGGCGCGGCTCGATCCCGTACAAGCCTTGATGAAACACTGAGGGCCTGTGAAAAATTCCTTGCGGCTCGATTTCTTCACTCGTCACCCCGGCGAAGGAACGTCACCCCGGACCCCGATCCGGGGCCAGGGTCCAGTTCGTCTATCTGATTGCCTTCACGGCTACCGGCGATACGCACCGGATTCCGGCATGCGCCGGAATGACGGATGTGGCGGCTGGTGCCAATTGATTTGCAGTCTCTGACCATGGTGCTCACCGACTCCCTGACGCTCGCCATCCGCGCCATCGTTGCGCAGCGCCTGCGCAGCTTCCTGACCCTGCTCGGCATCGCCGTCGGCATCGCTGCGGTGATCCTGCTGACGTCGATCGGCGAAGGCATCCATCGTTACGTTCTGGCCGAGTTCACCCAGTTCGGCACCAATGTCGTCGGCGTCCATCCCGGCAAAACCAAGACCGGCGGCGGCGCGCTGTCGGGCCTGCCCAGCAGCGCCCGGCCCTTGTCGCTCGACGATGCCGATGCCTTGAAGCGCCTGCCCAACGTGGTGGCAGTGACGCCCAGCGTGTTTGGCAATGCGGAAGTCAGCGGCAACGGCCGGCTGCGTCGCGTTTCGGTCTACGGCGTCGGACCGGGCATGCTCCAGGTCTTCAAGGGCAAGGTCAGGAGCGGCCAGTTCCTCCCCGAGGAAGAGGCCGGCAGCGCGCGTGCCCAGGTGGTGCTGGGGCCGAAGTTGAAGAACGAGCTGTTCGGCCCGGAGAATGCGCTGGGCGCGCGGGTGCGCATCGGCGGCCTGCAATTTCGCGTGATCGGCATCATGGAATCCAAGGGCCAGTTTCTCGGCATCGACCTCGACGACACGGCTTTCGTCCCCGCGGCACGCGCACTGGAACTGTTCAATCGCGAGGGTCTCAACGAGATCAACGTCGCCGCCGCCGAAGGCGTTTCCGCTGCCAGCGTGGTGGCCGACGTCAAGGAGGTGATGAAGGCGCGCCACGGTCGCGAAGATGTCACCATCATCAGCCAGGAGGAAATGCTGTCCACGCTTTCCGGCATCCTCAACGTGCTGACCATGGCGGTCGGCGCCCTGGGCGGCATCTCGCTGCTGGTGGGCGGCGTCGGCATCGTCACCATCATGACCATCGCCGTCACCGAGCGCACCAACGAGATCGGCCTGATGGTCGCGCTCGGCGCCCGCCGCCAGACCATCCTCGGCCTCTTCCTCGGCGAAGCCGTGGCGCTGGCCGCGATCGGCGGCCTGGTCGGCCTGCTGCTGGGCGTCGGCCTGGCGCAATTGATCGGGCTCTTCTTCCCGGCTTTGCCGGTGCATACCCCGCTGTCATTCGTGCTGCTGGCCGAGGCGCTCGCCGCCGCCATCGGCCTCGCCGCCGGCGTCCTTCCGGCCAGGCGTGCGGCAATGCTGGATCCGGTCGAGGCCTTGCGCACAGAGTGAGCCGGGAGTCGGCGCCAGCGCTACGGCGGCCAAAGTCCGCCAGCGATCACCGGCCCTCGGTTGCAGCGAAATACGTTAGCCTTGGTTGGTGACCTTCCGATTCTGCCGCCTGCGCCATCTGCTCTTCGCCTGCGTTGTCCTGCTGGCGGCGGCGGCGCGCGCCCAGACCGCTGAACTCGAAGCGCCGCGCGCGGTCGCCGCGCTGGAGCAGGGGCTGGCCGCCGAAATGGGTGTCGGCCTCAGGCGCAATGCGCGGCTGGCGATCAGCCTCTACTGCGATGCCGCGGTCACGGGCAGCGCCGAGGGCTTCTTTCGCATCGGGCGGATTCTCGCCCGCGGGCCGGTCCATCTGCGCAATCCGGCGCTGGCCAATGCCTATCTCGCACAGGCCGTGCAGATGGGCCACCATGTCGCGATCGATTATTTCGATGAAACCGTTCCGTTTGCGCCGCTGGACGGAGATTGCAGCAAGCTGGAACTCGGTGCAGTCACCGAGCCCTTCGACCTTGACGGCTATCTTTCCGGCCTGTCGCCGGCAAAGCGACGGATTGCCGAACTCATCCGCCGCCACGCCGCCGGCTACGGCATCGACGTGCGGGTTGCCCTGGCAATCGCCTTGGCAGAATCCAACCTGAACGCCGAGGCCGTATCGCCGAAGAACGCGCAGGGCGTGATGCAGTTGATCCCGGGTACGCAGGCACGTTTCGGCGTTACCCGACCCTTCGACGCCGAGTCCAACATCAAGGGCGGGTTGGCCTATCTCAAATGGCTCAAGGCCCGCTTTGACGGCGACTGGGAACTGATCGCCGCCGCCTATAACGCCGGCGAAGGTGCCGTCGAGAAGCACGGCGGCATCCCGCCCTATCGTGAGACCCAAGGCTATGTGAAGCGGGTGCTGTTTTTCGCCGGGTTTGGAGGGGCGAAAGGCATCTGATTTTTCGGGTGCCCTGCAGGGCGAATAAAATCGGTCTGTCGGCACGCCTGCCGGTGGGCCGGATTGCAAGCAACAAAGGAATTGAATTCTGAAGCTCTACATCTTCTGGGGTATTTTCATCGCGGTAGTGATCGGGGTCGTCGTCAGCCTGGTGAGCCGGCGCCGGCGCAGTCGCCACCCGCAAAGCCCGCCGCCTTCTACCCGGATGCAGTTCCATGCCCATACGGATGCGGACGCGCATGCCAGCGGCACGCCGCGGCTCGTGTGCATCGGCGGCAGTCATCACGGCCACAGCGTGGCGATACCGCCGGGGGGACTTTCGATCGGCCGCGCCAGGGACAACCTCCTGATCATCGTCGACGGGAGCATTTCGGCCCACCACGCCTGGATCGGCATCGTCGATGGCGGCGTCATGCTCCGCGATTATCAGTCCTTGGCGGGCACTTTTCTCAACGCGGACCTGAGCACCCGGGTGGGCGATGCGCTGCTGGCCGATGGCGACACCATCCACTTCGGCGGCGAGGGCGGCGAGGAGTTCCGCCTCGTCATCGAATGATCCGCGACGGCGCGGATTGATGGCAGGGAGTCTCCACCGCTACCGGCAGCTGCTCACGGTCGTGCTGTTTCTTGCGATCCTGTTCGCCGCCTTCGAGTTCTCCGGCCTGCGGGAACACTTCAGCCTGGATTTCCTGCGCTACCGGATCTTCGAGCACAAGCTCGGCGGGCTGCTGATCTTCGTCCTGCTGTTTTGTCTGGGCAACCTGATCCAGATTCCCGGATGGCTTTTCCTCGCGGCGGCGGTCCTGGCC
>CAIZKA010000475.1 GCA_903933395.1 uncultured beta proteobacterium
GGTATATTCGGCGCCGTGGGTTACCGGCAGCATCGGCAGCCCGGCCGCGGCGTACTCCTTGGTGCGATACAGCGCCAGCGACCAGAAGTGCGGCGGCGTCCACACGAAGATGATGAGAAACAGCGCCCAGGCTTCGCCCGGTGCATCTCCCGTTACCGCCGCCCAGCCGAGCACCGGGGGCATGGCGCCGGACGCTCCACCGATGACAATGTTCTGCGAGGTATTGGGCTTCAGAAAGATCGTGTAGATCACCGCGTAGCCGACAAAGGTGGCGAAGGTCAGCCACATGGTGAAGGGGTTCACCCATACATACAGCATGAACAGTCCGGCGCCGCCGATCAGCCCCGAGAACACCAGCGTTTCCATCGAATTGACTTCGCCTTGCGGCAAGGGACGACCGCGCGTGCGCGCCATCAAGGCGTCGATCTTCTGTTCAATCAGGCAATTCGCGGCCGCCGCGGCACCCGCCACCAATGCGATGCCGGCGGTACCGGCCAGCAATATGCGCCACGGCACCATGCCCGGAACGGCGAGGAACATCCCGATTACCGCACAGAACACGATCAGCGACACCACGCGCGGTTTCGCCAGCTGGAAATACTGGCGCAGGCGATGGGAGCTGCTTTGCAGTTTAAGGGTAGTGGATTTCACGCTTGGGAGATGAAAAAGCCGGAACAGGGGAGCGAGTTTATCATGTGCCGCGGGCCTACCGGCCTTGGCTGGCGCGGCTGAGCGCGATGCGGCGATAGTTGGCAGCCACCTTGGCCGCTTCCTGCGGCGGCGAAAAAACTGCCGCCAGCCGCCCGCGCGGATCGACAAGATAAATCCCCGCGGAATGATCGACCGTATAGCGCGCCAAATCCGTGCCGTCGTTGCGCTGGTAATAGACACCCAGGTTCTTGGTCAGCGCAGACAAGGCGGCATCGTCACCGCTGACGCCGATGAAGGACGGATCGAATGCCGCCATATACTCGCCCAGCAGTTTATCGGTGTCGCGGCGAGGATCGACGGAGACGAAGACCACCTGGAAAGTCGGCGCTGGCGGCACGGTGCCAAGCATCGCCCTCACGTCCTTCATGAGGGCGAGCGCCGCGGGACACACGTCCGGACATTGCGTGTAGCCAAAAAACATGAAACTCCAGCGCCCGAGCAAATGCGCATTCTTGAACTCCCCTCGCGGTCCGCGCAGGACGAAGTCCGGCAGGGGCTTGTCGTCGCGAATTTCGGTGACGCCGGGCAACTCTCCCGCCGGCGACGGACCGATACGCGCGGTTCGCACGATCAGCGCGGCGCCCAGCAGCGTCAGCAGGAGCCCGCTGAAAAGCAACCAACGCAACCAGCCCCTGCTCGCAGGGTTGGTCGATGGAGGTTGAGCCGGAGCAGGCAGTTCCACCTCTGCCTAGCCGATTCCGTACCCGTCGATCAACGTTTCTCGTATCCGTAGGGCGTCCAGTTTTCCGCCACGGAAGGCGGACTTGGCCAGTTGCCATGGGGCGGCGGGGAAACGGTGGTCCACTCGAGGGAATGGGAGCCCCATGGATTGTCGCCAGCCTTGGGGCCCCGGATTGCACCGACGATCCAGTTGACCACAGCTATCACGAAGCCGATTCCCAGAATTATCGATCCCAGGGTCATGAGTTGGTGGGCGCTGACAAACTGCGGGAACTGTGCGTAGTCATAATAACGGCGGGGCATGCCTTGAACGCCGATGTCCATCATTGTCCAGAACACAATGTTGGTACCGACAAACGTGATCCAGAAGCCAAGTTTGCCCCAGAACTCGTTGTACATGCGACCGGTGAACTTGGGAAACCAGTAGTACACCCCGGCGAAGATCGCGAATGTCCCTGCGACGGCCATCACGTAATGGAAGTGGCCCACCACGTAATAGGTGCGGGCCAGGTGGATGGTGAGTGAAGGTACCGCCAGAGGAATGCCGGTGAGGCCGCCGATGAGGAACAGGAACATCACGCCCGAGGCATACAGCATTGGTGTTTCGAAGGTAATCGAGCCCTTGTAGAGGGTTCCCACCAGTCCGATCAGCATCAGTCCGACCGGTACCGAGATCATCAGTGTCGTTATCATCATGCCGATACGCAGCCAGTCGGCCATTCCGGAAACGTACAAGTGGTGCACCCAGACAACCCCGGCGAGGGCAACAATGCCAAAGATGCCACCGAAAACCACCATCTTGTAGTTGAACACCTGGTTACGCGCGAAGGTGGCGACGATCTCGAACAGCACGCCGAAAAACGGCAGGAAGATCACATATACCGCAGGGTGGGAGTAGAACCAGAACAGGTTCTGGTAGGTAAGCACATCGCCGCCGTTGGTGGGATCGAAGAAGTGGGTGCCCAGGTACTTGTCCAGGCTGATCAGGGTGACCGCGGTGCCCAGCACAGGCACGAAGATCAACTGCAGGACAAAGGCCCCCAGGGTGCACCAGACGAAGATGTTGAGCTTGGTCCACCCCATGCCCGGCGCCCGCATGTAGACCACAGTGGTGAGAAAATTGACGCCGCCGATGATCGAGGCAAAGCCAAGTATCAAAACGGTAAACGTATAGAACGCGGTATTCCCGGTAGTGATGGTGGAGTAGGGTGGGTAGCCGGTCCACATCACATCGGGCGGATCGGGAACAAAAAACGTGAGCAGCGCCAGAATGACGCCAACATAGAACAGCCAGACCGAAAGGGCATTGACGCGAGGGAAAGCCACGTCCTTGGCGCCGATCATCAGCGGAATGCAGAAGTTGGCAAAAAACCCTGTCAGCGCCGGAATCTGGAAAGCCAGGATCATTATCGCGCCGTGGGAGTAGAGCCAGACGTTGTAGGTAGTCGGATTGTCGGTAATGGTCGGACCAAGCGATGACAATTCGATTCGCATCATCATCGCCATGACGCCGGCAATCGCGAAAGCCGCCATCGAGCCGATCAGATAGAGGATCCCGACACGCTTGTGGTCAGTCGTGAAAATCCATTCCTTGATATTCATTTCGGGTATCCCTTCAACTCTTCTTGGCCGGCATGGCCGTGGCCCGCTCTGCGGCGGACTTCGTGTCGTTCAATTTGGCGCCTTCCTTGTCATACCAGGCCTTGTAGTCCTCCGGCGACAACACCACGATCTTGCCGGCCATGTATGAGTGCATGACGCCACAGTAGGCCGCACAACTGACCACATGCTGCTTGCCGGCTTCCTTGGGCAGGAACCACAGGTAGGTGATGCGGCCAGGCATCGAGTCTTCCTTGACGCGAAAGTCGGGGATGAAATGATTGTGCAGCGTATCGCGACTGGTCATGCGCAGCAGCACCGGCTTGCCGGCGGGAACCTTCAGCTCGTTTTGGGTACGCAGACCATTGGGGTAGGTGTAGTCGAAGCTGTACATGCCGGTTTCGAGACTGATTTCAAGCCGATCAGCCGGGACCTCGCGATAGACGTTCCACAATTGCCAGCCGTTTGCCGCAATGTAGAGATCGTCGGCAAGAAAGACAAAGGTCGGAATCACCACCCAAGCCACTGCTGCGGCCGCGCTAAGCTTTGGCGCGTGACCGGTCTCGTTGCCCGGGCGGCGCCGATAACGCCACAGCAGCCAGGCAGTAATGAGGGCGAACACCACGCCGATGATGGTGATGTCGATAATCACCTCCCGCCACAGATGATCCCATTCCACAGCCGGATCCTTTATCGCCGGCGGTGCCCCGGATCCGGCAGTGGCCGGGTAGGCCCCGGCGAATGCAATGGATGTCGAAATGAGGCAACCCGCGGCGGCGGCGACCAGCTTTTTCAAGTTACGCATGCTGCCCCCCAATTTTTTTCCGATACGCCCAGAAACCGAGTCCGAGCATGCTAATCCCAAATACCAAGGCCCCAAGCCCGGCCGCCATCGAATAATTCATCTGGTATTTTCCTTCTGCATAGTTGTAGCTGAAACAGGCGCCTGTCAGCATGTCGAAAACGGCGCTAGAGTTGGAGATGCGGTTCCAGTCTGCGTCAATCAGTGCCAGCTCGATATTCCGTGCATCCATGCGCGTACCGTAAATGTAGCGGGCTACGCGGCCTTCCGGCGTCAAGAAGATCAACACGTTGGGGTGCATGAAAGCCTTGGCGGCGTCCGACCAGAAATAGTTGAAGCCGACGCTCCCGGCAAAGGCCTTGACGTCGGAATCCTTCAATACGGCGTGACGCCAGCCGCTGGCTGATGACAAACCGGTCTTCCTCAGGAATTCGGCTGCGCTGCCACTGGTATCACGGGCGTCGAACGAGACCGTCAGTACGCGGAAATCGCTGCCAAGCTTGAACCGGTCAAGGCGCGACAGCGCGGCCGCCAGTTCGATATTGATCGTCGGACAGGTACCGTCGCAACCGTAGTAGGACAGAACCAGGATCACCGGCTTGTCGAGGGTGTCACCCAGCGTGAAGCGGGCACCGCTCTCGTCCTCGAATACCGTGTCGGCAGGCAGGCGGGCACCCAGATACCGGGGCTCGTCGATCTGCACGACGGACCCGGCCGTCACAGACGTCTGCGTCGGCACGCTCACTGCGTGGGCCATGAAGCAGGCCGTTACCAGTAGTAGACCTGGGAGACGACGAAGAACCAAATGATATCCACGAAGTGCCAGTACAAACCCGCGGTGCGGGCGAAACCTTCATCCACGTTGCCGCGCAGGGCGGGGAGCAATCCGGCGATGAAGATGGCGAGACCGACTACCACGTGGGAGCCGTGCAAACCCGTGATACAGAAGAAGATGGTGCTTTGCACGTTGGTGCCGATGTTGAAGCCCTCGTGCATGAGGTGGCTCCATTCATATCCGGACATGCCAAGGAAGCAGAAACCCAACACGATGGTAGCAAGAAGCCAGCGGATGTAGCCGCTCCGGTCGCCGACGTGGAGCAGGTCTTCGGCGCGATGAATGGTCAGGCTCGACGCCACGAGGATGACAGTCATCATGGCCGGAATCAGCTTGGGCAAGGGAACGCTGCCCGCCGGCGGCCATACGGGGGCATTCAAGCGGAGGTACCAGTAGGCGGCGAATAGCGACAGGAAAATCATCGCTTCGGCAAGTATGAACCAGCCCATTGCGCCGAAGGAAAGCCCTTCGCCCTTGCCCATCGCCTCGCTGGTCCAGCCGGCGATGCCGGCCAGGATCAGAGGGATGCCGATACCGAGGGAAAGCACCGCGGCAAACGGTTTGTGATAGACGTAATGAAATGAAAAGGCGAGCGCGAGCGCGAGAATGCCGAAGCTTATGACGAAAGGCCAGATACTGGTATCCCAGTGGGCATGAGCATGGTCATCGTGCGCGGCATGGGCTTGTTCATGCGCCATCAGTTTTCTCTCCCGAGGAAATACCGTTGTATTTTACGTCGCATGCTGCGACAATTCACCACACTTTAAACATAAACTAACGGCGGCACAAGCCGAACAATGCGGAGGAAATGCGATGACTGGTCTCGGTAAACCGCTTGCCGGAATTGTATTGGCGGTACTCGCCACCACAACCCTTGCCGCAGGAAATCCGGAGGCCGGCCAGCAAAAGGCAGCGGCCTGCGTCGGCTGTCACGGCGCCGATGGCAATAGCGTGGCGCTGCCCCCCCCGGCGGAGCCCTGGCCCAAGTTGGCCGGACAGGTGCCCGAATACATTGCCAAGCAGCTTCACGACTTCAAGTCGGGCCGTCGCAGCAATGGGCAGATGTCGCCGATGGCGCAGTCCGTTTCCGAAGCAGACATTGCCGACATCGCCGCCTATTTCGCGCGACAGAAAATAAAGCCCGGCGAAACCGGGAGCAGCGAATCCATGGCGATCGGCGAAAAAATATTTTTCAAGGGCAAAGGACGTCCGGATGTTGTCGCGGCTTGCGTTGGCTGCCACGGCCTCGGTGGCGTGGGCAACAAGAACTGGAGTAAATTGATGGCCAATCAGCCGGCGGTACTTGCGCCGGCGATCGGCGGTCAGCATGCGAGTTACCTTGTAAAACAGCTGAAGGACTACAAGGACGGCAAACGCACCAATGACGCAGCCCAGGTCATGCGGAACATCGCAGCACGCATGAGCAGTCAGGAGATCGAGGCCGTTGCCGTGTATGTGGCAACCCTGAGTCCATAAGGACTGACTCCGTCAACGCCAAGTTATGCGGCGCGGCAGAGGCAGTTTGGGTTTCTCATTTGCCTCGAAGGCTTGAATTTGCTCCGCCGGAATACCCGCGCTGCCGTTTCAGTCACGGCCTGATCGTCGTCGGCACCATCGGCGCCGCAACAGGCGGCACAATGGGCAGGCCCATCAAATGTGCCCATTCACGCGGATGACTCATCCCCTTGGCGACATTTACTTTGACCTGGCGACGCCCACCTTCCTGTCCGGCCCGATCGGCTGGCGGGTTGGTGATGGCGGCCACGACCCGCGCTGTCCCTGACGCCAGATATGGGGCGTGGCAACCTGTAATCCGTCCCTCGGCATCCCGATCAAGCTTGGGCCACACGACGCCGGAACAGAATGAGTGGATCGTCATGCAGCGCCCGCCATCGGCGGCGCATAAGTAAAGCGCCCAACTGTCATTGACGGCGACAATGACCGGCTCGGCCGCCTTTGGCACGTAGCGCGCACCCGTAAGGAAATACAAGCCCAGTTCGGTCTGGACAATTGCCTGCGACAGCCGCGTATCGGTAACGCTGACCGGCGTTGCTGTCTGCGGCGTGGAACGAAGGGTGACTGGATGCCAACGCTGCCATAGCGATGTATTGTGCAGTCGCTGCTCGGCCGCGTACTCCAGCAATTGCCAACAAGTAATCAACAACAGAACAACGCCTCCCGCCCAAAAGAAAGGTCGCTTGTCCAAGGGTTTTTCGTTCAAGTTTTTGTACTCCCAAATGTTGGAAATGGAATCGCTCCATCCTTCCGGTCAACCCATGGTCAACGGGGCTTTCTTCCTGGGTCAGCCTGCCAGCGCCACCAGTAGTTTGTCATGAACCCCGCCGAAACCTCCGTTGCTCATCACCAGCACATGATCCCCGGTGTGTGCGGCAGCGGCCACGGCGGCGACCAGGGTAGCCAGATCATCAAAGACCCGCGCCCGGTCGCCTAGCGGCGCCAAGGCCTCCGCCGCATCCCAACCGAGCTTGTTGGCGTAACAGAACACCGCATCAGCCTCGACCAGGCTGCCCGGCAGTTGCTCGTTCATCACGCCGAGTTTCATGGTGTTGGAACGTGGCTCCAGTACCGCCAGAACTCGGCCAGCCCCCAACTTCTGGCGCAAGCCTTCCAGCGTGACGCGGATCGCCGTGGGATGGTGGGCGAAATCGTCGAGAACGGTGACACCGCGCACCGTGCCGCGCGTCTCCAGCCGCCGCTTGATGCCGCTGAAGCTTTCCAGCGCCCGCAGGCCGACCGCCACCGGCACGCCGGCATGCCGGGCGGCCGCCAAAGCCGCTACCGCGTTGGCCCGGTTATGGGCGCCTGCGAGGTCGAAGCGATTGACCCGGCCCTGGAGTTTGCCGCCAAGGCTCACCTCGAAGCCGCCCGAATCTCCCGCTTCGCCGGCCTGCCAGCCCTCCGCGCCATTGAACCATTCGACGGGAGTCCAGCAACCACGGGAGAGCACGCGCTTGAGCGAGGCCTCCTGCGCATTCGCGACAATCAGGCCATTGCTCGGCAAGGTTCTCACCAAATGATGAAATTGTGTCTCGATAGCAGCAATATCAACGAAGATGTCGGCATGATCGAACTCAAGATTGTTCAGGATCGCGGTGCGCGGCTGGTAATGCACGAATTTGGAGCGCTTGTCGCAGAAGGCGGTGTCGTACTCGTCGGCCTCGATGACAAAGAAAGGGGAATCCGTAAGCCGCGCCGATACGCCGAACCCTTGCGGCACGCCGCCCACCAGAAAGGAAGGATTCAGTCCGGCCTCTTCGAGAATCCAGGCCAGCAATGAAGTTGTCGTCGTCTTGCCGTGCGTACCGGCCACGCCCAGCACCCAGCGACCACGCAGGATGTTCTCGGCCAGCCATTGCGGGCCGGAAACATAAGGCAGGTTGCGCTCAAGAACGGATTCGAGCAGTGGATTACCACGTGAAATCGCGTTGCCAACCACAAACAGATCCGGGTTCAGCGCGATCTGATCGGCGCCATAGCCTTCCACCAGATCGATGCCCTGCGCGCCGAGTTGCGTACTCATCGGCGGATAGACGTTGGCGTCGCAGCCGGTGACGCGGTGCCCCGCAGCCCTTGCCAGCAGGGCGATGCCGCCCATGAAGGTGCCGCAGATACCAAGGATGTGAATATGCATGTAGCGCCCAGTCGCCTTGAATAGTGGAATAATGAGCCGAATTCTATCCCGCCAAGGGATACCGTCCGCCACCCTGCGGTTGCGGACGCAACCGCTCGCCACATTTGCCAAAGCACCATGCCACGCCGCAAGCTTGCCTCTTCCGCATCCGGCAGTCACCTGCGCCGAGCCATCGCTACCGCAGCCGCACGCCTGATGGCCGAGGAAGGCATTGGCGACTACGGCGCCG
The DNA here is from genome assembly GCA_903933395.1 of uncultured beta proteobacterium. Classification (GTDB taxonomy): domain Bacteria; phylum Pseudomonadota; class Gammaproteobacteria; order Burkholderiales; family Rhodocyclaceae; genus Sulfuritalea. The sequence goes on from CAIZKA010000475.1 coordinate 8,510, forward strand.
CCAAGCGCAAGGCGGCGCGCGGCTTGGGCGCATCCGAGGGAGAGGCGCTGCCCACCAACGAAGAGATCGAGACGGAGTTGCGGGCCTGGCAGTCGCTCTAC
>CAIZKA010000476.1 GCA_903933395.1 uncultured beta proteobacterium
CGTCCGTTTTCCTGGCGCAACATCTCCACAATTTCGACGGGCTGTGCGCACCAGATCCGGAAGCGCTCTGCCAACTCTCCGGAAAAGCTCGCCAGGTCGACGCCGGCCGCTGCCTGCACGTTGAGCAAAGTCTCGACTCGCGGGTTGAGCAATCGCACGCGACCTTCGCCATCCACCACCAATACACCGTCCTCCATATCCCGGATGATCCGCTCGCTGATCCGCAACTGGTCGTTGAGTTCCCTTCCCCGCTCCCGCGCCAGGGTCTCGTTGGCCACCACTCTCTGCGCCAGCAGCCGGGCGATGATCGCGGTCCCGAAAAAGGCAATGCAGATAATCCCGGTGCGCACGAAATCCGCCGGATCGGCTTCGAGTGCCAGCGCGCGCCAGCTCTCCTCCAGCAGCATCGCCACCGAGGCCAGCGCCGCGTAAAACAGCGTCATGCGCCCCTGCCCCACCAGAGCCGCCCCGGCGACAACCACCAGCAGCAGCATGGCGATGCCGCTCTTCTGACCGCCGCTGGCGAACATCATCAAGGTCAAGGCCGCAACATCGACCGCCACCTGTACCGAAAGCTGGAGATTGAAGCGGCGCGGTCTGCGCAGCAATATGACCAGAAAGCCGACGGACAGCAGCAGATAGACCGCAGCGACCCTGCCGAACAGCGGGGGATCCTGCACGCCGAGGCTGATCGTATCGCCGAAAACAAGGGCCGCGGCCAGAAACAGCACGGCGATGGACAAGCGGTAAATCGTGAAATAGCGCAGCGAACGCCAGAAGGAATCGATTGCGTCGGTTTCCTGCGGGAGCAGGGCCTGGACGCTCAAGGCCGGACTCCAAGCCGTCGATGCGCGTCACAACAGTAATCCTGCCCGGATTCGCTGATCGACTCGGCACGGGGGAAATGCACTCCGCAATGCGCGCATTGCGTCATCGGCTCGGGCATGCGCGCGGCGGGCGGGGGCCGGCCGCGCCGGTTGGATGCGCGCACCAGCGCGTAAATCACCGCGAGCACGACAACGAAGAGAAGGAACTTTGCCACGGTCTTCAGCACCCCGCAGCAGAAATCAGTTGGTCGGGGCGAGAGGATTCGAACCTCCGACTCCTGCGTCCCGAACGGGAAATACTAAGGCTTAACCACGGGGTTTTCATTAGTATATGCTACCATTTGGGACAATTTTGGGACAGTTGAGTAACTTGTAAGGGTACTAATTGAAAGGGGCGCAATCATGGCCACAATCGTAGCACGCGGCAACAAGTGGCAAGCCAAGGTAAGGCGCAATGGCTACCCGCCCATGAGCAAATCTTTTGCTCGACATAGCGATGCGGAGTCCTGGGCGAGGCAGCAAGAAGCCGAAATGGATCGTGGCGCCTGGCGAGATCGGTCAAGTGCCGACAGCACGACGTTTTACAAGCTACTCGAACGCTATGCGAAAGACGTCTCTCCCACCAAGCGCGGCGCCGATATTGAGAAACTGCGTATCGACGCCCTGATGCGGGACGACATCTCACGCTACAAGCTATCTGGATTGTCACCATTGGTGCTCGCCGAATGGCGGGATAAACGGCTTGCAGCCGGATGTGCGGGGGCAACGGTACGGCGCGAACTTGATATCGTTTCGGCAGTCATGAACTGGGCACGCCGAGAGCTCATGATTGAAGTAGAGAATCCTGTCGCCGGCATCCGCCGTCCACCACCCTCGCGAGCGCGGGAACGCCGATTTGAAAGAGACGAAGAAGCGC
>CAIZKA010000477.1 GCA_903933395.1 uncultured beta proteobacterium
CGAGGCAAGTGCCGCGCAGAAGGGCATCTGCCAGCGCCGGTCGCTGCGATTGATGGTCGCCAGATCCCGCAGTTCCGCGCGCACCAGCGCTTGAAGCCTGCCCCATCCCTGCCGGTCCGCCATTGATCCGCCCGTCGGTGTTGAACGCTGCGTACCTTGCGCGCGAGCGTTCCGAGGCGGCTATTTTACGGCACCGGATACGCACACGCCCGGCGTGCGCGGCATACCGGCGCCGGCCGAGAGTCGGCACCGGCGTGACGGCGACTCCGACCGTCATGGAATGAAGCCGACATGTCCTGCCCGGTTCGCCGGATCGCGGCCGCGCTTCCGGTGACCGTCCTTGCGCCTATTTCTTCGTTACGCGCCCGATGTCCTCGATGGCGTCGATCACCATGCGGGTGCCTGCGGCGATCAGAAGGATATCGGAGGCCACGCGGACATAGCGATACTCGGGGGGCGGCGGCGGCAATTGGACGCGAAGCTCCCTGGGCAGGTCATAGATATGCAGATCCTTGGGGAGCGGCTGTCCCATCGCCCACTTTTTCGCCTGTCCCGGCGGCATGCAGCCGTTGTTCTTCTTGGCGAGGCCCGGAGGACACTTGCCGGCACTGAACCGGGCCCCGTAATAGTCATTCACCTGGCGGCGGCTGTCATCGTTGAAGCCGTGCCCCGACCGTTCCCCATGCTTGCCTTCCGCCCGATCCTCTTGATGGCGGTCCTTGTCGGTCTTCGACCCCTTGTTCTGTCCTGCCCAGTCGGGCTTATCGGCCCACGCGCCGCCGGCCGAAAGTCCGGCCAACACGACAAACACCGCCAAGCGGAACACCGGCTTAAAGCTCTTGGTCATGATTGATCTCGCTGGAAATGGCGGACCAAGTTACCAGATTCCACCCGCCGCATGTGGTGGCTTCTTCAGGCGGCCGTGACTTCGGTCACGCCGGGCCGTCACCGGCTTGCCCCGATGCCGGCGGGCTACATCCCGCTGATCACCTGGCCGAAAGCCTCGACTTTTCCCCAGTCGGTGAATTCGACCACCGTCGCGGGATCGGTGGGCCCCTTGGTGATCAGCATGATGAGCCGGATCATGAAGCGGTCGAACGGGCCGTATCTCGGGTAATCCAGCTTGCCGGCGAAGACCGCCAGCTTCCCCGGCCGCCACGCGACCTGCCGCAGAAACTTCTGCAAGTAAGGATTGGTTTCCGGCTCGCTCTTCTCCGGCTTTCTGGCGACGATGTTGACCGAGAAAAATGCGTTCGGCTTGCGCTCCAGCAGCTGCCGGTTGCTGTTGATGAAATCGACGACCGCCTGGCTGTGTTTGCCATAACGGATGCTGGCGCCGATCACGATCTTGTCGAAAGCGTCCAGGTCCGGCAGGCGGGGCTCGGCGATAGAAACCAGCGTTACCTGGTGTCCGTCGTGCTCAACCACCTGCTGCAGCCGCTCGCAGATCTTTACGGTGTGGCCGTCGGTCGTCGAAAAGAGGATGAGGATTTTGGCCATTTGTTTTCTTGATTAGCGTACGGAAGCGCTGAATAAGCCGTCACACTGACGAAGGCCGGTGTCCAGTGCGGCGCTCCACTGGATTCCGGCCCCGGATCGGAGTCCGGGGTGACGTTCTTTCGCCGAAATGACGGGCTGAGCTTGGTAGCTGATCATGTCTGCCTTTGACCGATTTTCGAAACACGCTCAGGCTGTCAATTTGCGATAAATATCCGCGATTTTCTGCGGCAGCTTTTTGGCGTCGTCGATCACCGTGTAGTGCGCCCGGCCGTAGAGCTGCGGCAGGTAGTCGGCGCCGTGGCGGTCAATGGTGACGCAGTAGCTGCGAATGCCCCTTTCACGCGCCTCCAGGAGCGCGCGGCGGGTGTCCTCGATGCCGTAGCGGCCGCGGTATTCGTCGCCGTAGTCATCGGGGCGGCCGTCAGAGAGCGTCACCAGCAGCTTGTGGCGCGTGTTCTGGCGATGCAGCAGGCCGGAGAGATGGCGCACCGCGACGCCCATGCGGGTGTAGTCCCTGGCTTCGATGCCGGCGATGCGGCTGCGCGTGCCGGCGTCGTAGCGGTCGCCGAAACGCTTGATGCGGTAGATGTCGCAATGGGTGCGGGTCCAGCCGGAAAAGCCATAGATCGCGTAGCTGTCGCCCAGCGCCTCGATGGCTTCGCACAGCAGCACCAGCGATTCGCGCTCGGCGTCGTTGACCCAGCCCTTGGTCGAACCGCTCATGTCGACCATGAACATCACGGCCAGCGAACGCTCGATGCGGCGGCGGTGGATGAACAGGCGCGGCGAGGGTTCGCCGCCGCTCTTGCGGTCGGCGCGCGCCTCGACCTGCGCATCGAGGTCGATTTCCTCGCCGTCGAACTGCCGCCGCTGCGGCTTGTCCTCGCCGCGCAGTGCCTCGAAGCGGCGGCGGATGCTGCGGATCAGGTGGGCGTGGCGGCAGCGTACGTCGTCGACCCATTCGCGATCGCCCGCCGGCCCTTCCATCTCGTAGAGGTGGCACCAGGCGTGGCGCCATGAACCGCGCCGGTAGTCCCACTCGTCGTAGAAGGCATCGGGCCGGGTGGTAACGCCGGCCGCGGCCGGTTCGTCGCCGCCTCCCTCCACCGGCTGCCAGGTGCCGGGACCGGCGGGCTGCAGCGCATCGCGCGGGACCTCGCCGAGGTCCTGCTGCAATGACTTGGCTGCCTCGCGCGCATCGGGCGGCAGGACGAGGAGGTCGGCCTGCGGGTCGCCGATCTGGACGTCGCCCTCGGCCGCCAGGGGCGTGGTGTCGCTGCCGGCCTGGCCGCTGGGCTTCGAGTCGAGCGCCGCCAATACTTTGAGCGCGCGGCGCACCACGCCCAGCTCGCGGGCAATGCGCGCGGCGCGCACGCGGCGGGCGGCCGCCGGATCCATGACGCCGACGTGCGGAAAATCCGGCGTGTCGCCGGCGCCGACTCTTCGCAGCTCGCCCAGGCAGGCAAGACTGTCGGCGGCGCCGGCCTCTGGCCGCGACAGTTTCCCGGCGGCAGCGACAAGATCGGCCGGCCAGGGTCCGCGCAGTTCGGCGATCTCGCGGGCGAGCCCGGGGAGTTCCCCGGCGAGGCAGGCTTCGAGGCGCATCGCTTCGAATACGGCGAACCAGCCCAGCGCGCGTTCGCGATCGGGCCAGAGTTCGAGCTCGGGTTCGGGATCGACATTGAAGGTGCCGAAACGCGTCTGCGCCCACAGCAGCGCCGCCATGGCCTTGAAGAGGCTGCGGTTGCCGGCGGCGTCCGGCATCGCGTCGAGGCGTTCGGGCAGCCACAGGGTTTCGCTGTCGGTCCAGGCCTTCGGTCCACTGGCGAGCTTCAGCGGCCGCCCGTCCAGGGCATGGAGGAAGTGCGACAGACGCCCCTCGACCGCGGCAAAGGCGATGCCCTCCGGTGAGCTTTTGGCGCGGCTGCGGCTGGCCTCGGCGTAGTCGTTGAGGGCCTTGCGCGTGGCGGCCAGGCCGCTGCGATCATAGGCGTCGAGCCCGGCGCGCACCCAGTCGTCGAATTCGTCGCCGAGGCCGGCCGCCTGCTCCGCCGCCAGCG
>CAIZKA010000478.1 GCA_903933395.1 uncultured beta proteobacterium
ATCACGTCGTTTGCCCAGCGCGCCAAGGACGGTACCCTGCAGGAGTCGTCCCGCGCTGCGAGTTCCGACGGCAAGCAGATCAAGGTATTGCAGCTGATCAATGCCTATCGTTTCCTCGGCAATCGCTGGGCGCAACTCGACCCCCTGAAGCGAAGCGAGCGCCCGTCGATTCCAGAGCTTGAACCCTCCCACTACGGCTTCACCGAGGCAGATCTTGGCCAGGTGTTCCAGACGGGATCGTTCGCCGCCGTGCCCGAGAACGCCACCCTGAGGGAAATTCTCGAAGCCTGTCGGCAGACGTTTTGCGGGACCATCGGCGCCGAGTTCATGTACCTGTCCGATGTCGGTCAGAAGCGCTGGCTGCAGAACAAGCTGGAACCCGTTCGTTCGACACCGGCCTACAGTCCCGAAGACAAGAAACGCTTCCTGGTGCAACTGACGCACGCCGAAACGCTGGAGCGCTACCTGCACACCAAGTATGTGGGGCAGAAGCGCTTCTCGCTCGAAGGCGGCGAATCGCTGATACTCGCCATGGATCAGCTGATCCGCACCGCCGGGATTGTCGGCGTTCAGGAGATGGTGATCGGCATGGCCCATCGCGGCCGTCTCAACGTGCTGGTGAATACACTGGGCAAGTTGCCGTCGATGCTGTTCGATGAGTTCGAGGGCAAGAAGAAGCAGGCCTTGTCGGCGGGTGACGTCAAGTACCACATGGGTTATTCGTCGGACGTTGGCACACCGGGCGGCCCGGTGCATCTGACGCTGGCCTTCAACCCGTCGCACCTCGAAATCGTCAATCCCGTGGTGGTCGGCTCGGTCTATGCGCGGCAGGTGCGCCGTGGCGCCGAGGGCAAGAAGCAGGCGTTGCCGGTGCTTATTCACGGCGACGCGGCGGTGGCTGGCCAGGGTGTCAACCAGGAGATGCTCAACTTCTCCAATACCCGTGGCTATGGCACCGGCGGCACCATTCATATCGTGGTCAACAACCAGATCGGCTTTACGACGTCGGATCTGCGCGACTACCGTTCCTCTTTATATTGCACCGACATCTTCAAGATGATCGAGGCGCCGATTTTCCACGTCAATGGCGACGATCCGGAAGCCGTAGCGCTGGTCACCCAGATCGCCATGGAGTACCGCCAGGAATTCAAGAAGGACGTGGTGATCGACATTGTCTGCTTCCGCAAGCTCGGCCACAACGAGCAGGACGAGCCGATGGTGACGCAGCCGCTGATGTACAAGAAGATCGCGCAGCATCCCGGCACGCGCAAGCTGTATGCGGACAAACTCGCGGCACAGGGCGTGATCGCAGACGGTGACGCCGAGCAGATGATCAAGGACTACCGTGCGGCACTCGACGAAGGCCGTCACCTGATCGACCCGGTGATCAGCGACTACCAGAGCAAGTTCTCGATCGACTGGACGCCTTACATCAACGTGCCGTACAGCGAGAAGTGCGACACCACGGTTTCGATGACCGAGATGCAACGTCTGGCCAAGCGGCTCACGACCATCCCGCCCAATTTCACGCTGCATTCCCGCGTGCAGAAGATCATCGACGA
>CAIZKA010000479.1 GCA_903933395.1 uncultured beta proteobacterium
AAAAGTCGGCGCTGGCGGGACGGCGATCCTTGCTTCAGGTCCGCTCGTAGGTGACGAAGGCGTACCCAAATCCTGCTTCGTCGCGATGCGTTTCTCGCGCGGCCTCGCGCCACTCGCGGGGGACGACGGCGGGGAAATGCGTGTCGCCGTCGAAGGCGGAATCGATCTCGGTCAATTGCAGGCGGTCCGCCAACGGCAGCGCCGCGGCGTAAAGCTCCGCGCCGCCGATGACAAATGCCTCATCGTCCTGTGTCGCAGCGAGCGCCGCGGGGAGCGAGGTCACGACCGTGGCGCCTGCGGCGGGGTAAGCCCCGTTGCGAGTGACGACGATGTTGCGCCGGCCGGGCAAGGGCCGGAATTTGTCCGGCAGCGATTCCCAGGTCTTGCGCCCCATGATCACGGTGCGCCCCGTGGTCAGGGCCCTGAAATGCCTGAGGTCGGCCGGCAGGTGCCAGGGCAGGCGGTTGCCGAGGCCAATCACGCCATTTCTGGCGATGGCGGCGATCACGGTGAGGACGGGTTTGGACATCGGGCCGGAATTATAGGCTCGCGTAGAGTGCCGCATAATGCCGCGCCGCGCCTTCCCAGCTTGAATCGCGTGCCATGCCGCGCTTTTGCAGGCTGCGCCAGCGGACGGGGTCGTGCCACGCCGCGATGGCGCGCTGCACGGCCTGCAAGAGGGCCTCCGTGGTGGCCGGTGCGAAGACGAAACCGTTTCCGTGGCGGGTGTCGGCGGCGTCGATTACGGTATCAGCCAGGCCGCCGGTGGCGCGCACCAGCGGCGGCGTGCCGTAGCGCAGGCTGTACATCTGGTTGAGGCCGCAGGGTTCGAAGCGCGAGGGCATGAGGAAAATGTCGGCGCCGGCTTCGATGCGATGGGCCAGTGCCTCGTCGAAGCCGATGGTGACCGCGCATCGGCTCTTGTGCTTGTGCGCCAGCGCGGTAAATCCGTGCTCCAGCGCAGGCCCGCCGCTGCCGAGCACCACCAGTTGCGCCGGCGTCTTGAGTATCTGCGGCGCCATGTCGAGCAGCAGATCGAGTCCCTTTTGTTCGGTCAGGCGGCTGACTACGGCCAGCAGCGGCAGGTCCGGACGCGGTTCGAGGCCGAGTTGCGCCTGCAGTGCGGCCTTGTTCGCCGCCTTGCCTTCGGGGTGGCGCGCACTGTAGGTCCGTTCGAGGTGGGGATCGGTCGCCGGATTCCAGAGCGTGGTGTCGATGCCGTTGAGGATGCCGGAGAGTTGTCCGCTGCGATGGCGCAGCAGGCCGGCCATGCCCATGCCTTCCTCGTCGGTCTGGATTTCGCGGGCATAGCTGGGGCTCACCGTGCTGATGGAATCGGCATGCTGCAGGCCGGCCTTGAGGAAGGACAGGTAGCCGTAGAATTCGACGCCGTGCATGCCCCAGGCCGCATCCGGCAGCCCCAGCTCGAACAGCGAGGCGTGGTCGAACAGGCCCTGGAAGGCCAGGTTGTGCACCGTGAACAGTGACTTGGCCAGGCGTCCGGGCAGGTAGTTGAGGTAGGCGGGCGCGAGTCCGGTCTGCCAGTCATGGCAATGAATGACATCGGGCTGCCAGTCCAGCGTGCTGGCCTCGGAACCGATCCAGGCGGCGACGCGTGACAGGAGGCCGAAGCGCAGATGGTTGTCGAGCCAATCGCGTCCCTCAGGGCCGAGGTAGGGGTTCCCTGCGCGGGCAAAGTAGGGCGCGTAGTCGAGCAGCAGCAGCGGCGTGCCGTCGGGCGCGACGGCTTCGCGCAGGCCCGGCGTCGGCAGCAGGCCGCCGAGCCAGTGCGGTCGCGCGATCTCAGCGGCCCCGGGGAAACTTTTCAGCAGTGCCGGGTAGGCCGGCACCAGCACACGCACATCATGCCCCCCGGCACGCAGGGCAGCCGGCAGTGCGCCGGCCACGTCGCCGAGGCCGCCGGTCTTGACCCAGGGGGCGATTTCCGACGTCGCGAAAAGAATCTTCACGATTTGCAGTAGTGGATCAGTCCCGCCGTCGAGCAGTCGAGGCCGGCGCCCGGCGCCTTGCCTTCGATGATCGGCAGCAGGCGGTTGGCCAGTTGCTTGCCGTATTCGACGCCCCATTGGTCGAAGGGGTTGATGTCCCAGATGATGCTCTGGACGAAGACCTTGTGTTCGTAGAGCGCCAGCAGCGCGCCGAGGGTGTGGGGATCGAGGCGCGGCAGCAGCAGCGTGGTCGACGGCTGGTTGCCGGGGAAGCTGCGGTAGGGTGCGAGCCGGGCCACCTGATCGGGGGCCATGCCTCCTGCGGCGAGCTCGGCGGTGGTTTCGGCCAGGGTCTTGCCGCGCATCAGGGCTTCGCTCTGGGCGAAGCAGTTCGCCAGCAGCTTCGGGTGGTGGCCGGGCAGGTCGAAGTCCGGCTGGCGGCAGGCGATGAACTCGCAGGGGATCAGGTGGCCGCCCTGATGGATCAGCTGATAGAAGGCATGCTGGCCGTTGGTGCCGGGCTCGCCCCAGAGGACAGGCGCCGCAGCGCATTGCAGCGGCTGGCCCTGCCTGTCCGTCTGCTTGCCGTTGGATTCCATCTCCAATTGCTGCAGGTAGCGCGGCAGCAAACCCAGTGACTGGCTGTAAGGCAGCAAGGCGCGGTTGTCGGCGCCGAGGAAATTGCTGTTCCAGATTTCCAGCAGTGCCAGCAGGCCCGGCAGATTCTCTGCAGGAGGTGCCGAGAAAAAGTGCCCGTCCATGGCGTGCGCGCCGGCCAGCAATCGGCGGAAATTGTCGAAGCCGACCGCCAGCGCCAGCGGCAGGCCGATGGCCGACCACAGCGAGTAACGGCCGCCGACCCAGTCCCAGAAGGCGAAGGCATTGGCCGGGTCGATGCCGAAGCGCGCGACTTCCGCGAGGTTGGTCGATACGGCGACGAAGTGCCGCGCCACGGCCGCCTCGCCCAGCGCCTGCACCAGCCAGTGGCGCGCCGAGGCGGCGTTCTGCATGGTTTCCTGGGTGGTGAAGGTCTTGCTGGCGATGACGAACAGCGTGGTGCGCGGCTGCAGTGCGGCGAGCGTGGTGGCGAGATCGGCGCCGTCCAGGTTGGCGACGTAATGCACCCTGATGTCCGGATGGCGGAAGGCCGCCAGCGCCTGGGTGGCCATGCGCGGACCGAGGTCGGAGCCGCCGATGCCGATGTTGACGACGTCGCTGATCGGCTCGCCGGTGGCGCCGCGCCAGTGACGGCCGTGGATTTGCCCAACGAAGGCCTGCATGCGGTCGAGTTCGTGATGCACGGCCGGCATGACGTCATGGCCGCCATGCAGGATCGGCCCCGCGCTCGCCGGATGGCGCAGCGCGATGTGCAGTGCGGCGCGGTCCTCGGTGTGGTTGATCGCGTCTCCGTTACGCATGCGGAGGATCCAGCCGGGCACATCGGCGGCGTGCCAGAGTCCCTGCAGCAGGTGCATGGTTTCCGGCGCGACGCGCTGCTTGGAATAGTCCAGCAGCCAGTCGTTCCATGTCACGGAGAGCCTGGCAAAGCGTTGTGCGTCGGCGGCGAATAGCTCCCGCAGATGAACGCCGGATCCGGCCGCCGCGTGGTGCGTCAGCGCATCCCAGGCAGCGCGGGTGGCAGGTTTCATGACTGAGCGCTTAGCGAGGAATAGCTCATTCGGAGCGACTGGTGATAGTCGAGCGAAGCGAGCTGACCAGAAGCCTCCCCGCGAGGGGGCGAGGCGGGAATTCGCGACGCATGCGTCGCGCCGCCGCAGCCGGCCGGCTGTGCAAAGCCAGCCGTGGGCCGCGCAGCGGATGGGAGGGGCGGGCCATTAATTCGCCTTTCGCGTGTTTCTTCATCGGCGGCTGACTCTCACTGCCATCTGCGCGTTATAACCAGAGCATCTTGCCCATCTCGAAGGGATGGGTCAGCAGCGGATGGGTGGGAAATGCGCGGAAGCGATACTCCATCTTGCCGCACTGGTCGGGCGTCAGCTCGAGCGAAAAGAGATGCTCGCCGCTTTCCAGAAGGCGCTCGTGGTGCAGTTGGTAACGGCGGGCGTGGACCGTGGTGGGCGCTCCGGGGCGGGTGAACACCATTTCCACCGTCAGGTCCTCGGGCGTCAGGCCGTCGAGCTGCACCGCGACCTGGAAGTGCATGGTCTCGCCGTAGCCGATGCGCGACACCGATCTGTCGATGCGGCGCAGGCCGACGCGCGGCCAGGCGGCGTGTATCCGCGCCTTCCAGTCGGCTACCGCGCGGGCGCCGGAAAAGCCCGTGGCGGAGTATTGGCGCCACTGCTCTGCCGCCGGCGAGTAGAACTTCACCGCGTAATCGGTCAGCATGCGCTGCATGTTGAAGCGGGGCATGATCGAAGCGATCGATGCCTTGGCCATTGCCACCCATTCCGGCGAGTAGCCGAGCGAGGTGTTGCGGTAGTACATCGGGATCACGCTGTCCTGCAGCAGTTCATAAAGGGTGCGAGCCTCGTCGCTGTCGCGCTGCGCGGGGTCGAGACCCTCGGCGGCGGGCTTGATTGCCCAGCCGTTCTTGCCGTCATAGCCCTCGCCCCACCAGCCGTCGAGCACCGACAGGTTGATGGCGCCGTTGATCGCCGCCTTCATGCCCGAGGTGCCCGAGGCTTCCAGGGGATAGATCGGATTGTTGAGCCAGACGTCAACGCCCGCCACCATGCGCCGCGCCAGGTGCAGGTCGTAGCCCTCGACCAGCAGGATGCGGCCCTCGAATTCGCGCTGGCGGGCGAGCTCGGCAATCTGGCGGATCAACTGCCGCCCCGGTTCGTCGGCCGGGTGCGCCTTGCCGGCAAAGATGAACAGGACGGGGCGCTCGGCATCGGAAAGGATCTCGCGCAGCCAGTCGAGATTGTTGAACAGCAGGGCGGCACGCTTGTAGGTGGCGAAGCGTCGGGCGAAGCCGATGGTCAGCACCGTGGGATTGGTCGGATCGGCGAAGCGCAGGACGCGATCCAGGTGGGCTTCCGAACCCTGGTTGCGCAGATGCTGCTCGCGTACGCGGCTGTGCACCAGGTGCAGCAACTGGGCTTTCAGGGACTGGCGGATGCTCCAGAAGATCTGGTCCGGAATGCGCTGCACGTTGTCCCAGCAGCTCTGGTCGGTGAGGCGGTGCTGCCAGCCGAGGCCGAGGTGGCGGTCGAAGGTTTCGTACCAGTCGGTGGCGAGGAAGGTCGGTACGTGCACCGCATTGGTGACGTAGTCCATCGGATTCTCTGCCGAGGTGATTTGCGGCCACATGTCGCT
>CAIZKA010000480.1 GCA_903933395.1 uncultured beta proteobacterium
CACCTTCAATGGGCTGTCGAAGAACTACCGTTCCTGCGGCTACCGGTCGGGCTGGATGATCGTTTCCGGCGAAAAGAAGCATGCCCGCGATTACATCGACGGACTCGACATGCTGGCCTCCATGCGCCTGTGCGCCAACGTTCCCGGGCAGTGGGGCATCCAGACCGCACTGGGCGGTTACCAGAGCATCGACGACCTGGTGGCGCCGGGCGGACGCATGTGCCGCCAGCGCGATGTGGCGCACGAGTTGATCACGGCGATCCCGGGCGTCACCTGCGTCAAGCCCAAGGCAACGCTGTACATGTTTCCGCGCCTCGATCCGAAGATGTATCCGATCACCGACGATCAGGATTTCATCGCCGAACTGCTGGTGGCGGAAAAGGTGCTTCTGGTGCAGGGCACGGGCTTCAACTGGCCGCATCCGGACCATTTTCGCCTGGTCTTCCTGCCGCACGAGGATGACTTGCGCGAAGCCATCGCCCGCATCGCACGTTTTCTCGAAGGCTATCGCAAGCGGTATGGCAACTGAGTTTCCGGTTGTCGAGGTGACGGGCAGCGATGGCAGCGTGGTCGAGTCGGCGTGGCTGGATCGCGCCGAGCCGGTGCATCGCCAGTTGCGCAGCGGATTGCCGGCCGCCTATGCCGACCGTCTGCGCGCGGTGTTCGCCAACGGGGCGTGCATGAGCGTTGCCACTGAAGGCAATGCGGTGCGCGGCGTTGCCGTGTGGCGCGTGATCGAGAACACCTACGAGGGCCGCCGGCTCTACGTGGATGACCTGGTCACCGATACGGCTCATCGCTCGCGCGGCATCGGCAAGACGCTGCTCGGGCATCTGGAACGGCGTGCGCAGGAAATGCAATGCGACGTGCTGGCACTCGACTCGGGAACCCAGCGGACCGATGCGCATCGCTTCTACTTTCGGGAAGGTCTGGTAATCCCGGCCTTCTCTTTCAGGAAAAACCTTAAATGAAACCTATCAATGTAGGACTGCTCGGCATCGGCACCGTCGGTGGCGGAACTTTCAACGTGCTGGCGCGCAACGAAGCGGAGATCACCCGTCGCGCAGGACGTCCGATCCGCATCACCAAAGTGGCCGACAAGAATCTCGAACTGGCGCGGCAAGTCACCGCCGGCCGCGCTCAGGTGACCGACGACGCCTTCTCGGTGGTGACCGATCCCGATATCGACATCGTCGTCGAACTGATCGGCGGCTACGGCATCGCCAGGGAACTGGTGATGGCGGCGATCGCCAACGGCAAGCATGTGGTGACGGCGAACAAGGCCCTCCTGGCGGTGCATGGCAACGAGATTTTTGCCGCCGCGCACGCCAAGGGTGTCATGGTGGCTTTCGAAGCAGCGGTGGCGGGCGGCATCCCTATCATCAAGGCGGTGCGCGAAGGGCTCACAGCCAACCGCATCCAGTGGATCGCCGGCATCATCAACGGCACCACCAACTTCATCCTGTCGGAGATGCGCGACAAGGGCCTGCCCTTCGACGTCGTGTTGAAGGAGGCGCAGCGCCTGGGCTATGCCGAGACCGATCCGACCTTTGACATCGAAGGCGTGGACGCCGCGCACAAGATCACCATTCTTTCGGCGCTGGCCTTTGGCATTCCGATGCAGTTCGACAAGGCGCACGTCGAAGGCATCAGCGGGCTCGATGCCGACGACATCAAGTATGCCGAACAGCTGGGTTACCGGATCAAGCTGCTGGGCATAACCCGCCGCCGCCCGGAGGGTGTGGAACTGCGCGTGCATCCGACGCTGATCCCCACCAAGCGCCTGATCGCCAATGTCGAGGGCGCGATGAATGCCGTGTTGGTGCAGGGCGACGCGGTGGGTGCCACGCTCTACTACGGCAAGGGTGCCGGCGCCGAGCCGACGGCTTCGGCGGTTATCGCCGACCTGGTCGATGTCACGCGCATGCATACGGCCGATCCCGAGCATCGCGTGCCACATCTCGCCTTCCAGCCGGGAGCCGTGGAAGACACGCCGATCCTGCC
>CAIZKA010000481.1 GCA_903933395.1 uncultured beta proteobacterium
AGGTGCGCAGCGCGGCCGAACGCTGGTGCTGGCCGCTCAAGTTCATCTACGCGCTGGAACAAACGCCGGCCGCCGAGGTCTGGGCGGCACTGCCGGGCAAGGACCTGATCGTCCTGCCCGCAACCGAAGCGAACATCGCGCTGCTGCCGGCCGAGGCAAAGACGAAGGTTCTGCTCGAATTCGACCCGGCATGGCCCGCCGCAGAAACCGCGCGGCGCATGCGCCAGCTGGAAGCCGCCGGTTTCCGCCAGTTCGGCCTGGCCGGTTTCCCGCAAGACGGCATGGACGCCATCGGCCCCGCTCTTTCGCTGCGCTCGCAGCCGCAGCTGAGGTAGGCAGGGATGACGCTACCCTACCTGCTCGGCGATTTCTGGAGCGCGATCCTCGCCTACGTGTTTTTCTATCCGGTCCTGATGTCGATGATCTGGATGGCGGGCGGCATCATTTTCTACTTCCGCTACGAGCGCAAGCCGCACCGCCGGGTCAACGAGCCGCCGCCGCGCGACGACTATCCGCTGGTCGCGGTGCTGGTGCCGTGCTTCAACGAGGAAGCCCACGCCGAGGAAACCATCGAGGCGCTGATGGAACTCAAGTATCCGAATTTCGAAATCATCGCCATCAACGACGGCAGCAAGGATCGCACCGGCGAACTGCTCAACGAACTGGCGGAGCGCTTCCCGCGCCTGCGCGTGGTGCACCAGATCGAAAACCAGGGCAAGGCCGTCGGCCTGAATACGGCAGCGCTGCTGACCCGCGCCGAAATCCTGGTCGGCATCGACGGCGACGCCCGCCTCGACCCCTATTCGCTGAACTGGCTGGTCCGCCATTTCGACGAGCCCGAAGTCGGCGCCGTCACCGGCAACCCGCGCGTGCGCAATCGCTCCACGCTGCTGGGGCGGATCCAGGTCGGCGAGTTCTCGTCCATCGTCGGCCTGATCAAGCGCGCCCAGCGCTCGATCGGCCTGATATTCACCGTCTCCGGCGTCATCGCCGCCTTCCGCCGCAGCGCCCTGCACGAGGTCGGCTACTGGAGCCCGGAGAAACTGACGGAAGACGTCGATATCTCCTGGAAGCTGCAACTGGCCGGCTGGGAAGTGCGCTTCGAACCGCGCGCACTGTGCTGGATCCTGATGCCGGAAACGCTGGGCGGATTGTGGAAACAGCGCCTGCGCTGGTCGATGGGCGGCACCCAGGTCCTGCTCGATTACTGGCCGCAGCTGTTCGGCTGGCAGACCCTGCGCCTGTGGCCGCTGCTCATCGAATACGCGATGAGCATGCTCTGGGCCTGCCTGTTCGCCCTGCTCGCCGTATATCGCGTGATCGACCTGATCATCTACAAGATCGACCTGCAAAGCGCGCCCATCCTGCTCATGGGCTGGGCCGGGTTGCTGATCGCCACCACCTGCATGGTGCAGATGGCGCTGAGCCTGGTGCTCGACCGCCCCTATGATCGCGGCCTGCTCAAGAATTACTTCTGGATGATCTGGTATCCCTTCGTCTACTGGATCATCACCTCGGCGACCGCAGTCGTCGCCATCCCCAAGGCCTACGCACGGGAAACCGGA
>CAIZKA010000482.1 GCA_903933395.1 uncultured beta proteobacterium
AATTCGAAGGGGCGCGCCAGTTCGGCGACGATGCGCGCGGCAACTTCCTCCACTTCGGCGCGCGATCCGGCATCGGTCAGGATCGCGGCAAATTCGTCGCCGCCCAGCCGCGCAATCGTGTCCGCAGCGCGCACGCAAAGGCGCAGGCGGTTCGCCGTCTCGATCAGCAGCTCGTCGCCGGCGGCATGGCCGAACTGGTCGTTCACCGGCTTGAAGTTGTCCAGGTCGATGAAGCACAGGGCGAAGCTGCGCTTGTGGCGCTGCGCCTGGTGAATCGCAACCCGCAGGCGGTCGGCGAACAGCGCGCGGTTGGGCAGGTCGGTCAGCGGATCGTGGTAGGCCCGGTGCCGCAGTTCCTCTTCCAACTCCTTGCTGCGCGTGATGTCCGTCAGGGTGGCGACGAAACGCACGGGCTGACCTGCGTGCGCGACGCGGCTGACGGACAGGCGGACGACGAGCACCTCGCCGTTCTTGCGCCGGTACCAGGCTTCGCCCTGCCAGCGGTTGTCCCGCTTCAGGCTGTCTGCCATGCCGGCAAAGAACTCCGGCGGATGCCGGCCAGACCTGAGCATGGAGATCGGCTCGCCCAGCACTTCGGCCGCGGCGTAACCGGTCATCAGCGAAAAGGCCGGATTGACCTGGATGAACTTCCCTTCCTCGTCGGTTACGACGATCGCCTCGGCCGCGTTCTCGAACACCCTGGCCGACAATTCGCTCGCCGCCAGTTGGCCTCCAAGTTGCGCGTTGGCCTCTGACAAGTCCCGGGTGCGCTCGAGGATTACGTGTTCCTGCTCCTTCGCCAGGTCTTCCAGCGTCCGCATGTGGCTGCGGGTGCGCGACAACAGCAGTTGCAACAGGGCCGCGACCACGCCGAACATCAGGAAGTGGATCATGCCCGAGCGGATGCGCGCCGCATCCCTCATCTCGAGCAATTGCGCGGACGGCATGGTGACCGATATCCCTCCCCGCACCAGGCCGACCTCGTAGCCCTGGCGTTCATGGCACCCCAGACAGGGCTTGGTCACCTTGAGCGGGGCCATGTAGCGATGCACGGGCACCTCGCCCGGAATCAGTTCCACGAGTTCGCTCAAGCCGGTCTCGAAGCGGCGCAGGGCATCGGCTTCCCACGGATCGGCCCGGTTGGCCGGACGCAAGGGATTGAGACTGGTAAGGTGGATCCGGACCCCTTCAGACTGCTGCGCCATGTCCGCAAGTTGCCGGGTCATGAAGGCCGGATTGATCATGGTCAGTTCGATGCCTTCCTGGGTCACCAGGTCGCGCCGCTCATGGTCAAGCCAGGGATTGGGGCGCGTCGTCGCGGTCACCGGAACATAGACGCCGTCATGACGCGCGTTCCATTCGCGGGTCAGCTGGATCAGGCGAAACAGCGACGCGCCGCGTTCGCGTGCGATAAGCTGCATGTTCTCGTCGATCCGTCGCCATTCGATGACGAAGGACAGCGCAACAACGAGTGCAATCACCGCGAAAAGGACCCATGGCTGGAACCACAGCCGTGACAAGCTGCCCTGCATCCAGGAGCGTCTCAGTGGCGCGCGCATGACCCATTATGCATCAGGTCGCGGCACGCCACCCTAGGCAATCAACATGGCGGGAATCTCCCGCCGCGCTCAGCCCTTGAGCCGCGCCACCAGCGCTTTCGCGTACTGGTCGGTGCTGGCCTTGCCGCCGAGATCGCCGGTGCGCACCATGTCCTTGTTCAGCACGTCGTCGATGGCCTGGCGCAAACGGTCGCCGAGATCCTTGCGCTTGACGTGGTCCAGCATCATGCCGGCGGCCATCAGCAGCGCCGTGGGATTGGCGATGCCCTTGCCGGCGATGTCCGGCGCCGAACCATGCACGGCTTCGAAAATCGCCGCGTCCTCGCCGATGTTGGCGCCCGGCGTCATGCCGAGGCCGCCGACAAGGCCGGACATCTGGTCGGAGAGGATGTCGCCGAAGAGATTGGTGGTGACCAGCACGTCGAACTGCCAGGGATTCATCACCAGCTTCATGGCGCAGGCATCGACGATGATCTCGTCCATGATGATCTTGTCCTTGTACTCGCCGGCGTAAATCTCGCGCGCGGTCTCGAGGAAGATGCCGGTCAGCGCCTTCATGATGTTGGCCTTGTGCACCACGGTGACCTTCTTGCGCCCCTGCCTGACGGCGAAGTCGAAGGCGAAGCGGCAGATCTTGCGGCAGCCCTGGCGGGTGTTGATGCCGGTGGACATGCCCACCGCGTGCGGGTCGCCGTCGATCGGGATGTAGTGCTCGTAGCCCATGTAGAGGCCTTCGTTGTTCTCGCGCACCATCACCAGGTCGATGTTGTCGAAGCGGCCGCCGGGAACGATGGTCTTGGCGGGACGCAGGTTGGCGTAGAGCTTGAACTCCTCGCGCAGGCGCACGTTGGACGAACGGTAACCGCCGCCCGATGGAGTTTCCAGCGGCCCCTTGAGCGCCAGCCGGTTCTTGCGGATGCTGTCGATGCAGGCCTGCGGCAGGGGATCGCCACAAGCGGTGACACCTGCCAGACCCGCGATCTGTGTCTCCCACTGAAACGGCGCGCCGAGGGCGTCCAGCACCGCGATGGTCGCCGCGGTAATTTCGGGGCCGATTCCGTCGCCCGGTATCAGGGTGGCAGGAATCAGGGTCTGGGCAGCGTTCATATCGATCTCCGCAATTCGGCAAACAAGGTTGGGGAACATGGCACCGTCGCGGCAATCGGCAGGCCGAAGCGGCAGGGGTGCGCAGGGGTTGCAGCATGCCACGCCAGCCTGAACGGCGGCTTACTGCCGCGATATCACCGGGTCGCCGCGTGGCGCCGGCGGCATTATACGCAGCGCCTGTCGGCTGTCCTCCCGGCCGGCATTCCCCGGCCTTTGCCGCCAATTGATCCGGGGCAAGGCGCTACGGCCGCGGACCGCTAAAATCGCGGCATGACGCCCCATCGCAGCCCGAAGCTGAAAGCCATCATCGACACCCTGGAACAGGGACTGATCGAGCGCGGCCAATGCGTCCGGCTCTGCCTGCTGGCGGCCCTGGCCGGCGAGCACAGCCTGCTCATCGGCCCGCCCGGCACCGCCAAGAGCGAACTGGCGCGCCGCCTGCATGCCGCGTTTCGCGATGCCCGCTATTTCGAGCGCCTGCTGACGCGCTTCTCGGTCCCGGAAGAACTCTTCGGGCCGCTGTCGATCAAGGCCCTTGAGGAGGATCGTTACGAGCGCCACACCGACGGCTTCCTGCCGGACGCGTCGATCGCCTTCATCGATGAGGTCTTCAAGGCCAACAGCGCCATCCTCAACGCGCTGCTGACGCTGCTCAACGAGCGCGAATTCGACAACGGCGCCGGACGCCAGCGCTGCCCGCTGATCAGCGCCATCGGCGCCACCAACGATGTGCCGGAGGACGAAGTCGGCGAGGCCTTCTTTGACCGCTTCCTGGTGCGCCTGCCGGTGGCGGCGGTCAGCGGCGAGAATTTCGGCGCCCTGCTCGATGCCGGCCGCGGCCGCGACTGGCAGGCGCCCGCCCCCGAGTTGTGCCTCGATGCCGGCGACCTTGCCCGGCTCGCCGGGGAGGCCGCCACGGTCGCCGTACCCGAGGAGTTCGTGGCTGTGCTGGCCGGGTTGCGCCGGCATTTCGGCGATCTTCCCATCCAGGTTTCCGACCGGCGCTGGGTAAAGATCGTCTGGCTGTTGCGGGTCGCCGCGGCCAGCGAAGGCCGATCGTCGGTGACGCTGTGGGACCTGCTGCTGCTGCCCTGGCTCACCGCGCCCGATGCGCCGCGCCAGGCGGCCGTGGCCGATTGGCTGGCCGCCCGGCTCGGCGTGCGCGAGGCCTTCTCGCCGGCACGCCTGACGCGCGTGGTCGAAGCCTTCGAGGGGCAACTCGAAGCCGAACTGAATGCCAACGACCTCGACTACGACGAATCCGGCCGCCTGAAATTTTCGGCCATGGAATTGGCCGCCGAACTGGCTGACGCGGTCGGCGACGCCAAGGGTGGCGCCGCAGCCCCGCGCATGGCCTACAGTCGGCGCCGGCGCTACGGCGCAGCGCACATCGGCGCCCGAGTCAGCCAGATCGACTCCCTGCTCGAACGCATTGCCGGCTATGCCGGCGAGATCGCCGCGCGGCGCGAAGACCTCGCCGAATTTGCGGCACACAGCCTGTGGCTCAACGAGGGCTTGACCGCCCGCGCCGGAGTCATCCTGGCGTCCACCGCCGCCGCGATCGACGAGCTTGCCGCGAGGGCGCGAAACGCGCGCGGCGGCTTCCTCGGCCTGCCGCGACTGGACCAGGACAACGGGGTGATCCCGGAGCCGGTGGCTCACGAAGTACTCGACACGGCGTGAGCCCGCCGCTGCCGGCACCGCTGCTGTTCGAGCGCGGCGAGCGCCGCCTGGCGTCGCTGGATGGCCTGACACGTTCGCTCTGGCTCGGCGGCATGACCAACTCGCAGGGCAGCCTGGAGCCGCGCCTGGGCGCCCTGGCAGGCTTGCGCGACGAGTTGCTGACCGGCCGCGAACCGAGGCCGGAGCAGTGGTCCTGGCCGCCGCCGCCGATTGCCCTGGCCTTGAACGAGGCCATCGCCCGGCTCGGCCTGGCCCGCTACTGCACCGGCCAGCAGGAACTGACCGACACGGTGCTGATGAGCATCCTGTTCGAGCTCGATTTCATTGTCGACTATGTCGATCGCGGCGCCAGCGAAGAACAGGCACTGCAGATGGCCATCGACGCCTTCGTCGCCGACTGGCAGGAGCATTGCGGCCAGATCGACGAACTGGTCGAGGTCTTCGGCCTGGTGCCCGACGACTGCAAGCACGAAAGCTGGGACCAGATGCGCCGCCTGCTGCACTCCTCCGGCTGGCAGGAAGTGCTGCGCATCCGCCGCCTGCTGGAACGCCTGCAGGAACTGGCCGCGATCATCCGCGGGCTCGGCCGTTCGCGGCAGTCGGAACAGGATGACGCGGCCAGCCAGTCCGTCGTTGAAGTCATGGAGCAGGCCGTCGCCCTGCGCGCGGAGTCGCGCACCGTGCGCGTCCCCGACATGCCCGGGGAGACGCGCGGCATCCACCGCTCCGACCGCATCGCGCGCATGCTGCCGGCCGAGTCCATGCTGCTCGGCCATCCGCGACTGCGCCTGGTCTGGCACGCGCGGCGCGCCGAACGCACGCTGCTGTGCTACGAGGATGACGACCGCATGACGGAGGTGCGCCTGCACCGGTCGCTGGTGGCGCAGCCGCGTCCCGGTGTAAAGGCCGCCAAACGGCTGGAACTGGGGCCGATCCTGGTCTGTGTCGATACCTCCGGCTCGATGCAGGGCGGCGCCGAGGCCGTGGCCAAGGCCGTCGTGCTCGAAGCCATGCGCAGCGCCCATGCCCAGCGTCGGCCCTGCCATGTCTTCGCCTTCGGCGGCCCCGAGGAACTGGTCGAGATGGAACTGGGGGTCGACAGCGCGGGCATCGCGCGCGTCACCGAATTCCTCGGCCAGGCGTTTCGCGGCGGCACCGACATCTGCGGCCCGCTGGAGCGCGTCATCGCCAAGCTGGAAGATCAGCGCTGGCAGCAGGCCGACCTGCTGCTCGCCACCGACGGCGAATTCGGCGCCACGCCGGAACTCGCCGCGCGGCTGGCCGCCGTCAAGCGCGACCTCGGCCTGCGCGTGCAGGGCGTGCTGGTCGCCGACCGGGAAACCGTCGGCCTGCTGGAGGTGGCCGACAACATCTACCCGGTGCGCGACTGGCGTCGCTATGGCGGCGCCAATGTCGATTCGCCCATCCATTCGCATCGGCTGACGGCGATGTATTTTCCCGGTGCCCTGCGCAATGCGGCGAACCAGGCAGCGACCGTTGCCGGCGCGGCGGCCTCGGCAGCCGTGATATCCGGACACCACCGCGGCGAATCCGTTGAAGAAACCAAAGGTAGTCAATGAGCTTCGCCACCGAATACCTGGCGCAACTCGAGGCCTTCGCCGCCCGCGGCCCCCTGCCGCGCATCCGCGCCCTGCATCTGCCGCCGGCGCAAGCCGTCGCCGACAACAAGGGCGAGTTCTGCGCACTGGAACTGGACGACGGATCGCTCGGCCTGTCCTACGTGCTGCTCGACGACACCCTGGCCCGCCTCCACGATGGCGGGGACAGCCTCGGCCTGGCCGGCGCCGATGCCCTGGCCGTGGCGCGCCGTTACGCCGGCGCCGACTCTTTCTCCAGGACGATCGGCTTCGCCGCCGCCAACGCGCTGACGCGCTGCCTGTTCGACCGCGCAGGATTCCGCCCCGACGACAGCACCGACTCGATCGGGCAGATGAACCCGCAGGCGGGCGAGCGGATCGGCATGATCGGCCTGTTCCGGCCGCTCTTGGGCCGCATCCTGCAAAGCGGCGCGTCGCTCACCGTGGTCGAGCTCAAGGCCGAACTGGCCGGCGAGGACGAAGGCTATCGCGTGACGCTGGACGCGAACGAACTCGCCGGCTGCAGCAAAGTCGTGTCGACCAGCACCCTGCTGCTCAACGACACGCTGGACCGCATGCTGGCTTGCTGCCGCCAGGCGAGCTGGTTCGCCATGGTCGGCCCGAGCGCCGGATGCCTGCCCGATGCGCTGTTCGCGCGCGGTGTCACGCTGCTGGGCGGCAGCTGGGTCCGGGACAGTCAGGGCTTCATCGCGGCGCTGGAGAGCGGGGAGCCGCGCAGCGAATTTGCCGGCAAGTTCGTCCTCACGGCGGACAACTATCCGGGCTTTGCCGCCCTGCTGGAACGCGCCTGCAGCGGCGCTGAAGCTCCGCGTCCGTAGTTACAGTGCCGCACGCAGCGCCGGTAACGCCGACTGGCGCAGCATCGAAGACGCGCCCAGCCAGCCGGCGACGACCACCAGCACGGTACCGGCCAGCAGGCCGATGAGCCAGAGTTCCACCTGCGGCAGGTAATCAAGGCGAAAGGCAAAGCGCGCCAGACCCCAGCCGATCAGGCTGGCCGCGACGCCGGCGAGCAGCCCGGCCAAGGCACCCAAGGCGGCGAACTCGGCAAGCAAGGCCGCCGACAACTGCCGGCTGCGCGCACCCAGCGCGCGCAGCACGGCCAGTTCAAAGCGGCGCTCGTCGCCGCTGGCCTGCAGCGCCGCGTAAAGCACGGCCAGCCCCGCCAGCACGGCAAAGCCGAACACCAGTTGCACGGCACGCGCGACCTGGTCGATCGTCGCATGCAACTGCTTTACCAGGGCGACGACATCGATCACCGTAATGTTGGGGAAGGCCCGCACCAGTTCCGGGATCGCACCCGCCTTGTCGGCCGGCAGGTGGAAGCTGGTGATGTAGCTGGCCGGGTAATCCTTGAGCACGGCCGGCGGCGACATGACGAAAAAATTGACGCGCATCGAATCCCAGTCGAGCTTGCGCAGGCTGGTGATCGTCGCCTCGACGCGATTGCCGGCGATGTCGTAGCTCAGGCGGTCGCCCAGCTTGAGGTTCAGGGTCTCGGCCAGACCCTGCTCCACCGAAAACTCCGCCGCTTGTGTCGCGCCGTGCCAGCGTCCGCCGCTGACGGTATTGCCGGCCGGAATCTTCACCGACCACGAGAGGTTGAATTCGCGGTCGATGAGGCGCTGGGCGCGATCGTCGACATAGCTCTCCGGCCCGACCGGCTGGCCATTCACCTGCACCAGGCGGCCGCGCACCATGGGCTCGAGTTCCGGCGCCGGCAGGCCGCGCGCCTTGAAGAAGTCGGCGATGGCGACACGCTGATCGGGCTGGATATTGATGGCAAAACGATTCGGCGCATCGGCCGGAACGCGCTTCATCCAGCTGTCGAGCAGGTCGCCGCGCGCCACGGTGAGCAGCAGCAGGGCCGTCAGCCCCAGCGCCAGCGCCACCGCCTGCACCATCGTCGCGGCCAGGCGCCGGCGCAGGTTGGCCAGACCATGGCGCCAACCATAGCCGCGCCCGGCCGGACGCAGACGGCCCAGCACGGCGAGCAGACCGCGCGCCATCAGGGCGAAGAAGGCGAGCGCGATCAGGAAGCCGCCGAGAACGATCAATCCGAGGCGCAGGTCCCCGGCCATCCACAGCATCAGCGCGCCTAGAACCGCGGCACCCAGCAGATAGGCGCCGACCGAAGCCGGCTCGGAACCGCTCCATTCGCGACGCAGCACGCGTATCGTCGGCACGCGCTTGAGGCGCAGCAGCGGCGGCAGGGCGAAGCCGATGACCAGCGTGAGGCCGACCAGCAGACCGTGCAGCCAGGGCAGCAGCGACGGCGACGGCAGCTTGGTCAGCATCAGGCCCGCCAGCATCTGCTCCAGTGCCGCCTGTACGACGAAGCCTGCGCCGCAGCCGGCCAGCGTCGCGGCCAGTCCGAAAATCAGGAATTCGCCGCCGTGGATCAGCAGCAATTGCGCTGCCGAAGCACCCATGCAGCGCATCACCGCACAGCCGTCGAGATGCCGCCGCATGTAGCGCTCGGCAGCCAGCGCCACCGCCACCGCGGCCAGAATCACGGCGAGCAGCGCCGCGAGGCGCAGGAAACGCTGCGCCCGCTCGGTCACGTTGCGCACCTCGGGCCGCGCATTGTCCAGGCTTTCGACCTTTTCGCCGCGCTCCAGTTGCGCCGTGGCCCAGGTTTCAAAGGCTTTGACCGCGGCCGTCTCGCCGGCTAGATGCAGCCGGTAACGAATCCGGCTGCCGGGCTGGATCAACCCGGTAGCCGGCAGGTCCGCCATGTTGATCATCAGCCGCGGCGCCAGCGCGAACACGTTCATGCCGCGATCGGGCTCCATGGTCAGGACCGGGCCGCTGTGCACGACAATTTTCCCCAGCGCCAGCGATGTCCCGGGAGCGAGGCTCAAGGTCGTTGCCAGGCGCTCGTCAGGCCAGGCTTCGCCGCTTTGC
>CAIZKA010000483.1 GCA_903933395.1 uncultured beta proteobacterium
AGCTCGAGTTAGCAGTTCATCAAGTGCATCCATGATGCGGCTACCTTCCGAGCTCAAGGATTCCACATACTCTCCAAGTAACTCGTTTGGAACCGAGACAATTTCGAGCGGATGCAGGACTACTTGAACGTTTTCAATTTTGAACGACGGGTTGAATCGCGGATTGATTACCTTCCCGAGAGCCGCTTTTCGAACCATGGGGACAACCACTCGTCGACGGTAGCTGTCATACAACGACGATTGGACAAGCACCACATAGGGAATGTCATCCCGATGCTTGCCTATGTTCCGATGCACGTCGAATTGAGCCATATCGATGGTTCAAAGAGATGAATACTCATCAGCAAATGACCCATGCTTGGCGTTAAACGCGTTCCACATCGATATGGTCGCCTCAAGAGTCCTGGCCTTGGCCATACGCTGTTGACGCTCGTGTTCGACATAATCCGCAAGCAGCGACTCAACCACTCCGGAAAGATTGTTGGTCAGGGCTCGTACCTGGACAACCAAGTCTTCATTCAAGGTCAGATTTACTGGGCGCTTCCTTGATTCACCATTAAGTGTAGTTGCCTTCATCGCACACCTCCAATGCGCATTATATGCGCATTATCATGGAAATGGACTTGACCCCCTCGAACAGCCCCTTCTGGCCGAACCTGGTCAGTTGGCCTTTTGAGCCAAGTGCGACACGGCGACGGAAAGCGGCATAATCGAAACATCGTGGATGCCTCCGGAAACAGCCCCATCCCCAATCGTGCCGAAACACTGAAAGTGCTTCGCCTGATGGGCGACTACGCGCCGATGCTGATGCTTAGAGGCGATACGGATGGCTTTGGCGACCGCTGGTCGATTGACGGGCATCCAGTGCAACCGGCCATCGCCACCTACCTGATGCGATCAAACTATCTTGCCGATACCGGCGCGACCGAACTGGGCGCCCGAAAACTCGCCTTGACGGAATCGGGCGCCGAGTTTCGCAAGGACGGCCTGCTCTGGTGGAGCAAACTCGGCCCGTTCGACAAGCTGAAGGTCGTGATCCTCGGCTGACGGGAAACCGCTATCAGCGAAGCCACGGCGGGCCGGAGCGACGTTCTATTCCAGGTTTTGCACCTGCTCGCGCATTTGCTCGATCAGCAGCTTGAGTTCCAGCGCGATGGCGGTGACTTCGCCCGAGACCGACTTGGAAGCCAGCGTATTGGCCTCGCGGTTGAGTTCCTGCATCAGGAAATCCAGCCGCTTGCCGACCGCGCCGCCCTTCTTCAGCACGCGTTCGAGTTCGTCCATGTGCGTCACCAATCGCGCAATTTCCTCGGCGACATCGATCTTGGCGGCAAAGACGCCGACTTCCTGGCGGATGCGCTCCTCATCGAGATTCGCCACCGCCTCGCGCAGCTTGGTGGAAAGCCGCTCCCGATAGGCGGCCAGCGCGGCTGGCAGCAGCGGTTCGGCGGCGCGCACCTGTTCGCGCATGCGCACGGCACGATCGCGCAGCACGTCGGCCAGCTTGGCACCTTCGCGTTCGCGGGTGGCGACGAACTCGTCGAGCAGCTTGGTGAACAGTTCCTGCGCGGCGGCCTGCAACTGTTCCGCTGTGAGTGAATCGTCGCCCAGCACACCGGGCCAGCGCAGCACTTCGGCCACGGAAAGGGGCGCGGCCTGCGGCAATGCG
>CAIZKA010000484.1 GCA_903933395.1 uncultured beta proteobacterium
ACTGGACAAGTTCAAGGAGAAGCCGATCATCGTCGTCTGCGCCACCGGCAACCGCTCCGCGTCGGCCTGCGGGCAGCTCAAGAAGCATGGCTTCGACAAGGTCTACAGTCTCGGCGGCGGCATTGCCGGCTGGCGGGATTCGAGCCTGCCCCTCACCACCAAGAACTGAGCACGGAGCGTTTCATGGCCAAGGTCCTGATGTATTCCACCGCTGTCTGTCCTTATTGCGTGCGCGCCGAGCAGTTGCTGACGCGCAAGGGCGTCACCGGCATCGAGAAGGTGCGTGTCGACCTCGAGCCCGAGCGGCGCGCGGAAATGATGCAGAAAACCGGCCAGCGCACCGTGCCGCAGATCTACATCGGCGAAACCCATGTCGGCGGTTGCGACGACCTCTACGAACTCGATCGCCAGGGCAAGCTCGATCCGCTGCTGGCCGCGTAGAATCCCCCCTTTCCCCCTCCCCCCCCAAAAAATCATCATGAGCGACGAGCAGCCGGTTTTCAGCATCGAAAAGATTTACGTCAAGGATCTCTCCATCGAGGTACCCAACGCGCCGCAGATTTTTCTCGAGCGCGAAACGCCGAGCATCGAGGTGCAGATCCAGAGCGCGGCGAACGCGATCGGCGAGGGCATGTTCGAAGTCGCGCTGACGGTCACGGTGAACGCCAAGCAGGAAGAAAAGGCATTCTTCCTGGTCGAGGTGGTGAAAGCCGGCATCTTCCAGATTCGCAACGTGCCCGAGCAGGACATGGAACCGATACTCGCGGTGGCCTGCCCGAACATTCTTTTTCCGTATGCCCGCGAAACGATTTCCGACGCCATCAATCGCGCCGGCTTCCCGCCCGTTATCCTCGCTCCGGTCAATTTCGAGTCGCTCTACCAGCAGCGCCTGATGGAGCAGCAGCAGGCCGAAAGCAAGATTCAACTGCAATAGGCGATGGCGCTCCGGCGGCTGATCCCGGTATTACTTTTCCTTTCGGCGCATGCGTCGCCGGCGCATGCGCTGGACTACCGCACGCTTGCCGAAGCGGCCCCGGTGTATGACGCGCCTTCGGCCAAGTCCAAGCCCCTGTTCGTGGTGCTGGCCGGCACGCCGGTGGAACTGGTGGTCAGCCTCGAAGGCTGGTCCAAGGTGCGCGACAGCCACGGTGACCTTGTCTGGATCGAAAAGAAGCACCTGGCGGAAAAGCGTAACGTCATTGTCCGCGCCGACCGCGCCCAGGTGCGTGCCGCGGCGGAAGACAAGGCGGCGCTGGTGTTTGAAGCCGAGCGCGACGTCGTGCTGGAACTGCTCGAAGCCGCGCCCGGCGGCTGGGCGAAGGTGAAGCACCGCGACGGCCAGAGCGGCTTCCTCAAGGCACCGCAAGTCTGGGGCCTGTAACAGGCGCCGACCGGCCATGAGCCAGCCAGCACTGCGGGGTGCCCGATGCGGATAGCGCTACTTGGCGCCGGCGCCTGGGGCACGGCGTTGGCCATCGCCTTCGCCGCGCGGCATGCGGTGACTTTGTGGGCGCGTGACCCCGCGCGCGTGGCGGAGATGTCAAGCCGCCGCGAAAACCCCCGTTACCTACCCGATTGCCCGTTTCCGCCCACCCTGCAAGTCACCGCGGATTTCTCTGCGGCGCTCGCCGCTGCCGACCTGGCGATACTCGCCGC
The DNA here is from genome assembly GCA_903933395.1 of uncultured beta proteobacterium. Lineage (GTDB taxonomy): Bacteria > Pseudomonadota > Gammaproteobacteria > Burkholderiales > Rhodocyclaceae > Sulfuritalea. Next base: position 1,657 of record CAIZKA010000484.1, read on the forward strand.
CCCGCTGGCGGGCCTGCGCCCCATGCTCGAGCAACTCAAGGCCACGGCCCCGGCCATGCCCTTCCTCTGGGTCTGCA
>CAIZKA010000485.1 GCA_903933395.1 uncultured beta proteobacterium
ATTCCACGGTCCACTTGACAGCTCTACGCTTTACTCACAAAGCATGACATCCGCAACCGCTTCTACATTACAATTTCAACCGTCCTGCCTGGGGGAGTTTGGGTGGCCATAAGTGGGGGAGTTTGAAGTGGCCATCGGGGCTCGCGCATTCTATCCGCACTATGCTGGAACGGCAGTTCTACTAGGGCCTTCACCAGCATTACATAGCGCGTGTGACATTCAACGAGAGTCGCTATCTGGCCGGTGCTGTTTCCGAACAGATTCCTCTCAGTGTCCTGGTAAGGCTGTAGCTACTTCCCTCTGCGATTTCTCGCCACGCATGCTCCCACCCGCCTTGACCGTCCGAAACTCGAACACGAAACAGGGGTGCCGTACGAAAATGTTTCCGGTTAATCGAGAAACCGCTTTCCAAGAATAAATTCAAGCACTGAAAAAAGCAATAACTGTGTAAGTAATCATGTAGTTGCGGATGGTATTCAAATCGCGATGAGCCTGGCATGTGGCTTGCAAAGCATCGAACCAGAAATGCCGCCCTTCTTGCGCTTGTCAGAAGAAAAGCGGCGGGAAATTATTGCCTACGTGATGCACCTTGGCCGCCAATAGACTATTCACTGAAATATGGAAGAAACCACACTATGAAACGTTACGAAGTTTATCCAGACGATAAGAAAGTTCCCTTTCGAATGGTCGAAGCTCAGTTACCAAGCTTGGGCGCGAATCAGGTATGTGTCGCCATCAAGGCGGTATCGCTGAATTACCGCGACCTTCTCGTCAGTCAGAATACGTATTTCTCACAGATTCCCCAAGGTCTGGTGCCATGTTCGGACGGGGCCGGTGAGGTTGTCGCGGTCGGTCGAGATGTCAGCGAATTCGAAATTGGTGACCGTGTGGCGACATTGTTTTTTCCTAACTGGCAGGGCGGAAGCGCCGATGCCAAGGCGGTTTCTGGCGCGCTTGGTGCTGAAATGGGCGGCGTACTGACCGAACGATTTGTGAGCGATGCCAACGGGCTCATCAAGCTGCCTGACGGCTTGAGCTATGCCGAGGCCGCTACGTTGCCATGTGCCGCACTGACAGCGTGGAATTCGCTATTTGAAGTCGGGGATCTAAAGCCGGGTCAAACTGTTGTTCTACAGGGCACTGGCGGGGTCTCGATTTTCGCCCTCCAGTTTGCAAAGGCCGCTGGCGCAAGGGTGATCATTACCTCGAGTGATGACGAAAAGCTAAAGCGGGCCAAGACCTTGGGAGCCGACCACGGAATAAACTACAGAACTCGCCCGGATTGGGCCGCGGAAGTGTTGCAACTGACCGCAGGGAAAGGCGCGGACGTGGTGGTGGAGGTGGGGGGGCCAGGTACTTTGGAACAATCGCTGATGAGCCTGCGGGTCGGCGGACGCATCGCCTACGTCGGCGTCCTGACGGGTCTCGCGGCGCAGGCCAACCCGGTGATGCTCATACCCAAGGCCGCCAGTATCCACGGCATCTTCGTTGGTAGTCGTGCCATGTTCATGTCTATGCTGGATGCTATTGTCGCCCACAACATCCGTCCGGTCATTGATTGTGAGTTCGCCTTTGACGATGCTGCCTCCGCTTTAGCGCACATGAAGAGCGGCCGTCACTTCGGCAAAATACTGATTCGGATGGATGCCTGAGCACATACCTGACGGCGCTCGGCCGGCATAACAACTTTACTGAGCGATGTGGCTTGTTTAAAGGATGGCAACGATGGCTGCTACTTGTATTGTGGGTTGGGGGCATACCCGCTTCGGGCGGCGCGATGACCTTGACCTTGAAGGCTTGATTGTAGAAGCGACACGCGCCGCCATTGCCGATTCGGGAATCGACCCGGCCGATATCGATGCGATCTATCTTGGACATTTCAATGGTGGCCTGATTCGCGACTCCTTCGTCAGTTCGCTAATCATGCAAGCGGATGATAGGCTCAGATTCAAGCCGGCGACGAGGCTCGAGAATGCCAGCGCTTCGGGTGCGGCAGCAATTTTTCAAGGCCTACATGCGATCGCCGCCGGCAAGGCGCGTATCGTCCTTGTCGTCGGCGCCGAAAAGATGACCAGCGTTAGCGGCAAGCAGGTAACCGACGTGCTGGCCTCGGCGAGTTACGTCAAGGACGAAGCGGCCCGTGGGATGACCTTTCCCGGCTTGTTTGCGGCGATGGCGGAAACCTATTTCAAGCGTTTCGGCGACCATCATTTGGCAACTTTGGCACGAATCGCTGCGAAGAACCATGCGAACGGTGTTCGCAATCCAATCGCGCATATCCGGCGCGACCTCGGTTTCGATTTCTGCAATACGGTTGGCCCGGACAATCCACTTGTCGCTTCACCATTGCGCAAGACCGACTGTTCGACAGTCGCCGATGGTGCTGCCGCTCTAATTCTCGCCGACGGCGAGACAGCACGTACGCTCGCGAAGAAAGTGGCATTCCGCGCCTATTCTCAAGTCAATGATTTCTTGCCAATCGCGAAGCGTGATCCCATTGCGTTTGACGGACCACGGCTGGCTTGGGCACAGGCATTAGCGGCGGCAGGGTTGGTAGTCTCAGACCTGTCTCTGGCGGAAGTGCATGATTGCTTCACGATGGCAGAACTCCTGACCTACGAGGCAATGGGGTTGGCGGAAACCGGACGAGGATCGGTGATTATTGATGAGGGTATCAGTGCATTGACCGGTCGGCTACCGATCAATCCCTCGGGTGGGCTCAAAGCGAAGGGCCACCCTATCGGTGCAACGGGTGTATCCATGCACGTGATGGCGGCAATGCAACTGGTAGGTGAGGCAGGTGATTTCCAGGTGCCCGATGCTCGGCTGGCGGGCGTTTTCAATATGGGCGGGTCGGCTGTCGCCAACTACGTCAGCATCTTGGAAGCTTGCTAGAGAAAGGGCGAACATGAATTTAGCCAACTTGCTGCTGCGAACAGCAAAGATATCTCCGGACAGGGCTGCGCTAGCGCTTGGCCATTCTGCTCTCTACGGTTACGGTGAGTTGGAGCGTCGGGTCGGCGCACTAGCCACACAGCTGCGCGGCCGCTTTGGTTTGGAACCAGGTAATCGCGTAGCTATTTTCTGCCGTAACTGTCCGCAGTACGTCGAAATTCTCTACGCAATTTGGCACGCGGGTCTGGTCGCCGTGCCCATCAACAACAAACTGCACCCGAAAGAAGCCCGTTACATCGCCGAGGATTCCGGCGCTGCGATGACCTTCGTCTCTGCGGACCTCCTTGGCGATGAGGGTCACCTCACCGGTATCGAGCGCATGATATTCATCGATGTCGAATCTGCGGAATACGTGGGGCTTCTGAGGGAAGGTTGGAGTCCTGTCGCATCTCGCGCTCCCGACGATTTGGCTTGGCTGTTCTACACATCGGGAACTACCGGCAGGCCGAAAGGTGTGATGCTGTCGCACAACAATTTGCTGGCTATGACGTTCTGCTATTTTGCAGACGTCGACACCGCCAAGAGTGAAGACAGTATTCTTTATGCGGCGCCGATGTCACATGGCGCCGGGATGTACATGTTTGCGCACGCTCTCGTTGGCGCCCGCCACGTCGTTCCGGAATCCGGAGTCTTTGATCCGGAAGAGATCTTCGATCTTTCAGGACGGTATCGCAATATATCGATGTTTGCAGCGCCGACGATGGTTCGGCGTCTTGTGGAACGGTGCGCCGAGTCCGGTTGTGATCCCAGCGGTATCAAGACGATAGTCTATGGTGGCGGACCGATGTATGTGGAGGACATTCGTTGCGCTCTAGATGTCATGGGCAGCCGTTTCGTGCAGATCTACGGGCAGGGCGAGTGCCCGATGACAATCACTGCACTATCGCGATTTCATATCGGCAACATCAATCACGAGAATTATCTGCAACGACTAGGTTCCGTGGGCGTCGCCCAGACCGCAGTCGAGGTCCGGGTCGCCGATACCGATGGCCGTGACCTGCCAATTGGCGAGAGCGGCGAGATCGTGGTCCGCGGAAGCCCGGTAATGGGCGGCTATTGGAACAATCCAGACGCTACTGAAAAGGCCGTCCGCGATGGTTGGCTATTCACCGGCGACATGGGTTGCCTAGATCAGGACGGCTTCCTTACACTCAAGGACCGCTCAAAAGACATCATCATCAGCGGGGGATCGAACATTTACCCTCGCGAGGTGGAAGAAGTCCTGCTGATGCATCCTGCGGTTGCAGAAGTCTCGGTCGTCGGACGAACGAATCCTGAGTGGGGCGAAGATGTGATCGCGTTCGTCGTTACCAAGGATTCGGCAATTGTTACTGCCAGCGAACTCGACGCACTATGCTTGGAACACATAGCGCGCTTCAAGCGTCCAAAGGAATACCGGTTGCTTCCAGAATTGCCGAAGAATAACTACGGAAAGGTCCTTAAGACTGTTCTGAGGGAAGAAGCCAAGAAACATCCTTAAGCGCTGCCGGTAAGTTGCTCGCATGCTCATCTGTTTCACCGGAGCTAGCCTTGATCGATCATCTCCCATCTCGAAAGGAGCCTGCCATGGCTGAGAGCTCCGAACATGGATTACGTATGGATTTTCACGTTACAGAGCAATTGCTGACAAATTGCGAAGCTACTGCTGCACCCACGGGCGGCGGCCGGCCAATGTTGCGCTTGGCCGAAGGGTCGGATCGCCTCCAAGTCGAATTGTCGCGGATCGATTCCCAGCACAAGAAATTGTTCGAAATTGTGGGCAGCTTCAGTAGCGATGACGATCCGGTTCGCGTAATGAAGACGCTGGCGATTCTCAGTGACTACATTCGTTCCAACTTCAGTGAAGAAGAAGAATTGATGGCAATCTGGAACTACCCGGACTTGAAATCGCATTGCCGCCTGCACGCCGGTTTCCGGCACATGCTGGCGGACCTGTTCGCTCGCGCCGGAAAGATGTCACGGAGCGAAATTGCCGAGGAAGTGAAGCGGCTCATCAACGGCTGGTTTTACCATATCATCTCGACGGATTTTGAGTATCCACCTTGCGTGACGCGAGGCTATGACTTGGATCAACGGCGGTCGGTCGGGTAGGTGTGTTGTTGGTAGATAGGTGTGTAAGGTTTGATACCACCACACACCAGGACATCATGAGCCGAAAACGTCACCCAATCTATGGTTCGCGCAATAGTCCCTCTGCTTCAAACCACTTCGACACCAATTCTCAACGTGCTCTCGCCAGAATTCCGGCCCGCGCATCTCAGCCATTGTTCGCACCTTTGCAAAAGCGCCAATGGTGCACGGACTCGACACAGTAGTGAATATGGGTTGCCGGAGCCTTACTAACCATCCCCCCGGCAAAGCCGGTCAACTTTGACTTGGCGGTTACGGGGCTCGGATGCTAGCGCATCTCGCCCAGCGCAATGACCGGTTCCGAGCAAATGACATGAACGACTGGCCGGTATGGAGCAGCGAACCCAATGACCGCAGTTGGCCGAACTGGGACAACCAGGCCAAGGGCTCAACTAACGCGTCAAAGAGCGTTTTGGCGTTAGATTCCCCGCCGGTAAGCGGACCTTCGCGTGCCTGTTATCGCCTGTCCGTTCCCTGTTAGCCCTCGAAAAATTCCCTGTTATTTTCAGTCCATGTTTGGAATGGTTGGTTCAATCACCAGTCAAATAGGGCCTTTCAAAGGTTGTGGAGGAGGGGAGGGAGGCCATTCCCGGCGAAATTCCCTGTATTTTTCCCTGTAAACGGGAATTCGCACCTGAGACATGTTGGCGCCAGACTGCGTCCACTACCAGAATTCAAGCCGGGTAAGTACATGACTGAATGTGCTTATCCGGCTTTCTGGTTTTTGACGGATGAGTCGGCGGGAAGAATTTGGGAAGAATTCTGTCCCATAGCCGCTTCCAAAACATGCCGTTCTTGCCCCTTGTCGGCTGCTTCTATCCATCGAGCGTACTTCTCGAAAAGCATCTTCGTGTTCGCGTGCCTAGGTCGGCCATTATCTGACGGCGGCGATTCTTCTCTAAAGCAGTCATCGGATTGCCCCGCCCCCGCGGAAGCAGCAGTTGACGTTGAATTGGCCCCGGTCAGGTGCTGGCGTTGAAGATTGATCGTGCAGGGAAAACGGCCAATCGGAATCCGTGACAAAGAAACGTAATCCGTCCAATGCCCTTCGCAGAAGGCGATTTCCTTAGGGACCGCTCCACGCCCTATTGGACCCACTCTTGAGACCGCAGGAAGTTCTTGCGGTGTGATTCGGGAGGCTTTTTTGCTACGCGGGATGCATCGTCGGTGAGTGACTGAATTCGGGATTCCCTGTCCTTCTGGGCGGGCAGCCTAGTGGCGACGCTTGTAGGCGCAGTTCGGCGGCGACGAGACTGCGGCTACTGGCCAAGAGGGATCGCGGAGTCTGAAGGTTACGAGTGCAGGCGTGGCGGGTGGTCACAACCGAAGCAGTCAGCGTACCGCTGCGTTCTTAGAGGTCGTGAGCTTTCGCTTCACGGATGTGCGTCTAGGCAGTGCTGGCGCGAACCTCCAGAGGAGCAGCGCCAGCGCCAGTGCTGCGGGCGCCCACCGCATGTCGGTCGCGGTCGGGCGTGATTGGGCGAGGGTGGGATCCAGCATAGCTTCGGCGAGTGTGTGTGATGTCGTGAGCCGGCGATAGCCGAAGCCCACCTGCCTGGCGACCTTTTTTAGGTGGTCCTCGCGAAGGTTGGACAAGTGTTCGCGACTTTGCCCCGGCGGCAGGTCGGTGCGCTGAACAACCTCATCGGCGGTCCAGTAGCCGATGGGCAGGCCGTCGCGCGTAGTCTTCGGAATACGCTGCGGCATGTCGCCGCCGACACCAATCAGCCAGCCGCCAACCTCACCCGACGTGATGTCGTCCAATGGCGGGGATTCGTTGGTACGCAGCGGCGGTGACTCGTGGCCGTCGGTGAAGAAAATCACGCGCGTCGTCTCGCCGACCGCGCGTGCCGTGCGCACGGCCCAAGTGGCGCCTTTGCCGACGTTGCTGGCATTGGCCCAGCGCATGCCGCCGTCGATACGCTCTAGCGACGCGAGCAACTCGTCGTAGTGGCTGCAAACCTCTACTGGCAGCACCAGCGGCAGCGAGCGATAGTCAGCGAAGATCGCCCAGCCGAGCCGCGAGCCGCAGGGCAGTTGCGGCAGCAGATCGCGCATCGCGGCACGCGCGGCGGCAAGACGGCTGATGGGTTGGGGCTTGCCGGCCCGGAACACGTCCTCGACGTCCATGCTCTGCGTCACATCGAAAGTAACGAGGTAGCTGACGGTCGGCCGCTGAAGCGCGACAGGCGGCAGCCACAGCGCGACGGCGAAAAACAGCGTCGCGGCAGCGATTGACCAGTCACTGCGGCCGATTCCATGAACATGAAGTGGCAGCTGCCACCTCATGGAAGGTCCCCTGGCTGCATGTCGCGCAGCATGACGCGGCGGCGCTCCACCGGCACGTTGGTTTCCTCTGCGACGGAGTCCTGCTCTTCGGGCGCCATCCGTAGCGCGCGTTCGAGGTTGTAGCGCGCGTCCCAGTCGCCGGGCGACACGCGCAGCAAGTCACGGTAGCGCTGCTTGGCCAGTTCGACCAACGGCAGCGCCTCGTCCGGCTTGCCACTGTTGCCCGCTAGCGCCATGCCTTGCCGCAGGTACATGTTGCCCAGATTGAACAACGCTTGGCGGCCCAGTACGTCAAGTTCAGTTGGCTGGATCAAGCCGCTGTAGGTTTTGAAGGCTGTGTCGTAAGCGCCAGCACGGGCAAGCGCACCGGCCCGTGCGAGCCGCACCTCTGGCGCGGCATCCTGCGGTGGCAGGGTGGTGCCGGGACCCACAGGCGCCTGCGTCGCAGCCACGACTGCAGCGTTGAGCCGCTGGGCTTGCTCCAGGCGCAGCGCTTGGACGGCGGCCGCCGCGGCGCAGGCGAGCGCGAGCGCACCGAACACCGCATGGACCGTGATTCTTCTCATGCTTCGCTCCGTCCGAATCGACTCGGCTGAGTAGACCAGGCTTGAAGTTGTACGGCGCGACAAGCCAGTAAGCCGACGCAGCACAGCAGCGCGGCAAGGTAGAAGCGCCCGCAGTAGTCAATGCGCGGCACCCGCCGGTAGTAGGAGAGTGGAAAATTCTGCTGCCGGTCGATCTCGGCGATGGCGGTCGCCATCATCTTGCTGTCGTCGGTCTGGTAGAGCCGGTAGGGCGTTGCCAATGTGCTGAAGAATTTGTGCAGCGCCATCTCCTCCACCGAGTCGTACTGGCCACCGCTTTCCTGCATGAGGTCGGGCGAGTTCGGACTGCTGCGGATGTAGATCCAATACAGGCCGACGCGCTCGCGCGCAAGCCCGGTGCGAATGCGCAGCTGAGTCGCCTCGTCGAGCTGCGCACCGCCGTCTGAAACCACCAGCACGATGCGGCTGCCGGAGTAATCCCGGCCGGCGAACTGGTCGATCGCCGCCAGTAGTGCTTTGCCCATAAGTGTGTCGGGCAGGCCGCGACCGATGGCGGTGGCGGCAAGTGCGGCCTGTACCAGCGCATGGTCGTCGGTGAAGGGCACGATATTCATCGGCACGGTACTGAAGGCCATGAACCCGAAGCGGTCGTCGGGACGCTTGGCCACGAACTGGCTCAGCAGTTCGCGCACTACCCGGTTCTTGGTCGGCAGGCTGCTATTGAACTGACCTCCAGACTTGACGTCCCTGGGGATTAGGGTGGCATCCATGCTGCTGCTGCGGTCCATCAGGATCATCACCTCGGCGCCGCGGCCGATGTGCAGCACCTTGCCGCCTGAGTGACCTGGTTTTGCCAAGCCGATCACTGCGGATGCCATTGCCGCTATCGCGAACAGGCGCCACAGCAGGCCGGCCAGGCGCCCAGCACGGTCGTCCGGCAGCCAGGCTATCGCCGAGAACGGCAAAGTGTCGCTGCGCCGCCGCAGCAGTGGCAGCAGCGTCAACGGGAGCAGCAGCAGCAGCCAAGGTTGTGCGAAGTCGAAGCCCATCGGTTCAGCGGTGGTGGCGCCGTTCGGCCGCGCGCAAAGCCAAGCCCAGCTCGCGAAGTGGGAAGGCCGCAGCTTCTGCGGTGATCCCGAAGAAACGTGCGTTCGAGGCGCGAAAAAAGCGTTCGAGCTCGGGCTGCAGCGGCCGCAGATGCGGCACGTCGTCAAGCAGACGAGGCAGGCTGGCGGCATGCACCACGCGGCCAGCGGTCTGATTGATGGCGTGGTGAAGCACCATCCAGGCAGCGGGGTCGGCAAGATCCAGCCGCCGCAGGTGGCGCCAGGAACGCGCGAAGGGCAGGCGCTCCGTCTCACTCAGGTGGCGCCACGCCCACCATGCGAGCCAGGTGATCAACACTAGCGTGAGTGCGATCAGTGCGTTCTGAAGTTGTCTCTCGATCAGATTCGTCGGATGTGGCACAACCGGCCGGTCCGGCTGCAATGCCAATGCGCCATTCTGCACCGTGGCCTCGTCCAGCGTTAAGGGACCTATGCTCACCGGCAACGCGGGTACTACAAGCACGGTGCCCGCAGTCGTCGCCATCGTCAGCGACGGCAGCGCGGCGGCAGTCAACATACGCGGTGCGTTTATCAACTGGTAGTCGATCACGAGCCAGCGCTGTCCCTCGCTGGCGGTCTCGATGCGTGGCGTTCGTCGTTCGAACCAGCGGTCGACGCGGTCAGCCGGCGGCAGTGCGACTATCTCCAGCACCCGTCCTGAATGTTCCAGCAGCACGCGCTGTGACAAAACGTCGCCGAGCACGTGGCCGAAGGTACGCGGCTGCTCTGTGAATGCTGCAACGGTGGGAATGGCCGTATCGGGGGTCGATCCCGCGCCAGGTTCGGCGGCGACGGTTGCCAGGCTGGTGAGGCATCCGAGCGCAAACAAGCGGGTTTTGACCGAAGGTCTCATGCCACGCACTCCATGAAGTGGCGCGTCAGCGCCTCGGCGTCGAAATGGCCTTCGCGATCGATCAGATCGAAGGGCGGCAGGCTGTGGGCGTCGAACAGCGCGTGCAGCTCGGCGCGGCGCGCCCCGATCGCGGCACGCCACTTGTTGCGCAGCGGCTCGCGAAGCCACAACGTGCGGCGCACACCGGTCTCGGCGTCGCTGACGGCGAGCAGCGCGTTCGTTTCGGGCGGCTCGACCTCGGCTGGATCCCAAGCTAGCATGGGCAGCACAATGGCCGGAGCCAGCAGGTCCAGCAGTTCGGCGAGCGCCGGTGCAGCCATGCCGTGGAAGTCCGAGACCAGGAATACAAGGCCCTTGCGGCCCGCCAGTCGCGCGGCGCAAGCTCGCAGGCCCTGCAGACCATCATTCGTCGACCGGTACCCTGTAACACGATGTGCGGTGGGCGTATCAGCTTGGCTGGCGCGCAGCAGTTCCGCCATCACATTTCCAATGCCGCGGCTGTGCCGTGCTGGCAGGAACAGGTCGTCGCGCTCGCCACTATCGAACGCCTGCAGGCCCACCGGATCGCCTACGCGAAAAGCACTGTGGCCGAGCGCCTCAACGAAATCGGCCGCTACAGCTAGTTTGGGCCGCCGGGCGCCGAACCGCATCGAGGCCGATACATCCACTATGGCATGCACCGGCACTGCCACACGTTGACGGGCGATGCGCACCAGCCAGTCGCCCTGTACGCTCCGCAGGCTAGCGCGTAGGTCGATGCGGCGCGGGTCAGGGTAATCGAGCAGTTTCCGGTGCGCGGCGAACTGCTGGCCGGCGCCCAGGCTACTGCCATGGTGTGCACCCGGCCGCTGACCACCCAGGCGCTGCGGCAGTTTGTAGTGAAACTCCGCCGGGCGGTGGTCTGGCCCACGAGCCGATGCCGTCGAAGGCATCTGCGAGGCAGTTATGGATCTACTCACGGTGCCGCGACGGTGTCAATAATCTTCTCGACCAGCGCGCCGGCCAATTCGGCCCGGCGAAGCTCGTAAATCGGGGTAAAAAATACGCGATGGCCCAGCACTGAAGGCAGCACGGCGCGGACGTCATCAGGCTCCAGGTGGGTGCGTCCGGATAACCATGCCACCACACGTGCTGCGCGCATCAGTGCGCTCATGCCTCGTGGGCTGGCGCCGGCGAGGATCAGGCGGTTCATGTCCACGCCGTCGAGCTGGATGCCGAGGCGCCCCGGCGTTTCGCTTGCCTCCCACAAATCAAGCACATAGTCTTCGATGGTCTTGCTACTGCGCACGGTATCCTGAATCAGTGCGCCGATGGCGTTGAGCTGGCCCGGAGGCAGCATCGCAGCCTGGATATTCTCAATCAGCTTGTCCGCGTCGTGGAAAGCAGTCTCGAACACGAGCGCGCGGCGAATGCCCCTATCGGAGGGCTTGCTCATGTTCAGCTCGAACATGAATCGATCGCGAGCCGCCGAAGCCAGTTCGAAGGTCTCTTCTTTCTCGATCTTGTTGCGGTCGGCGAACACCGTCATGTGCGGAAAGCGGTACTCGCGATTGAAGGCCGACACAGTGCGCTCGGCCATCGCCCGCAACAACAGCGACTGCACTTGCGGCCGAGCACGGTTGATCTCGTTGAAGAAGAATGTCACAAGCCGTTCGCCGTGGCGCAGCAGCGGGCCGGGATCGATGCGCGGCTTGCCCTCGGCGTCGACATAGGTGTGATAAATCATGTCACTCGGCATCAAGTCGACCGTGCCTTCGACGCGCTCGAACTCGCCGCCGATAGCGCGTGAAAACGCGCGCAGCACGGTGGTCTTGCCGACGCCCACGTCACCCTCAAGTAGCACGTGGCCACGAGCAAAAGTGGCCACGTTGATCAGGCGGATGGTCTGTGGCTGGCCGATCACGGCCTTGGCCACTTCACGTTCCAGGTTAAGCGCGATGATTCGCCAGTCTTCGAGTTGATGCTCAGTGTTCATGGGGGGGCAGGGTGGTCGCGGGAGGAGCGTTCGGTGTCAGCCGAGGAGGCAGGGTTCCAATTCTGTCATCAATTCATTGCACTGAAACGAGAAAGGCAAGGTGGCGCGAACGTCGTTGACGTAGGCGACGCCTGCGCTAAGCACGAACAAGAGCAATTTGGCGTCCGTTCGAGCTAGTGGTCATCCGGAACGCCCTGCCACAGGAACGTGTAGCTGAGTCCCTGGGTGTTGGAGAACGTCGTTGCCGTCAAATTAAATTTCGACAAAAAATCTTGTCCGCATGCCACTTTTCGTGCTTCTCAATGAAAAACAATCTGAGGGACGCATCTGCCTTCACAGTTGCTTTTGCGTTATGCCTCAATCGATCGGCAAAGATCCGTTTGTGTATAAAGTGGCGGCTTTCAGGCTATGCCTTTGTTGGATTGCTATCAACCATGATCAAAGAAGGGGATTGCCGTGTGACCCAGCGAGCCCTCTGGACGTCCGATTGACGCTGGCTACGAGTATTCAGAAGTACCCCAGAATAGCTCGGTCACGGAATGAAATCGCCGCAAAATTTTCAGTCAGGCGAGAAAAGCCATTCCGCTAAATCAATGACCGCTTGTATGGTTTGCCTGGTGTTCTTATTAATCGATGATGAACGGGCTGTGGGCCCTGTGTCCGGTAACGCGCCGTACCGCCGGCGCCGACTATTGGGGTGGACGCGGCGGGATACTGCAGCAACTATAATCAGTTGCACCGGTGGATTTGGCTCACCGGCATGAAGGCGAAAACCGGAATGCGGGATCGGGACGATGAAAATATTTGACAGGAAAACCCGCCGCCAACGCAGCCTGCAGTCCGGTTTCGCCATATCTGGCGCCGCTGACAACTGACCGGGGTTCCTTCATGAGCAACGCCGCACCGCGAATCCACCGCCTGCTCGCGATCGCTACTTCGAAGCTGGCGATCATCGGGCTGCTGAGCTTGCTGTGTTACGCGCTGGCCGGATTCGTCGCCGTGCCGTGGCTGGTCCGGCAGCAGTTGCCGAAGCTGGTAGAGCAGCATCTGGGCGCACAGGCGACGGTCGGGGATGTGCGCATCAATCCGTTCCTGTTCAGCTTCGAGGTCAATGACCTTGCCATTTCCGAAAAAAGCGGATTGCCCGTGCTGCAGACGGGCAGGCTGTTCGTGGATTTCGAAACCAGCAGTCTGCTGCGCCGGGCATGGACGTTCCGCGAGATCCGCATCGAGCGGCCGCTGATCAACCTCGATCTCGATGCGGGCGGAAACCTGAATATCATGCGGCTGATCGGCTTCCTGCAGGCGAAGGCGCCCGAGAAGCAACAGGACGCCGGGGGAGTGCCGCGACTGCTGCTGCAGCATGTCGCGATCAGCGGCGGCGCGTTCAAGTTCACGGATCACATGCTGCAACCCGAGGCGCGGACGCAGGTCGATCCGATCAATTTCGAGATACATGACGTATCCACTCTTCCGGAGCACGGGGGCGAGCATACGCTCAGCGCCAGGCTGCCCGATGGCGGCACCCTGCAGTGGCAGGGCAAGCTGTCCCTGGCACCGATTCAATCCAGCGGCACGATTTCTTTGAAGGCGGCCCGCCTGTCGACGCTGTGGCAGTTCGTGCAGGATCGCCTGGCGATTGCGAAGCCGGAGGGCACTTACGAATTCGGCGTACGTTATCGTGCCGGCTATTCCGGAGGGGCGCTGAACTTCCTGGCCGATGACCTCGCGTTCGGGTTGAAGGATATTCTCATCGCCAGGGAGAACGGCGGCGCCACGCTCGCCAGGCTGGCGACCGTCGCCTTCGAGGGCGGCAGCGTCGATCTGGCAAAGCGCAGCCTCGCCTTCAAGGACATCCGCGTTGCCGATGGCGCACTCCAGGTCGTTCTCGACGAAGACAGCGTTCCCGACTGGGCCCAGCTTGTTCGCAGCAAGTCTTCCGGCAGCAAGGCCGCCGTCGTGGCGGATTCCCCGTCCACGGAGGCCGGCAAGCCGGCGGCTGCGCCTTGGGAGATATCGCTGCCGCAGGTCAGCGTCGGCCCGCTGGCGCTGACCCTGACTGACTACAGCCGTGCCAAGCCGCTGCGCATGACTGCGGGGCGCACCGAGGTGACACTCGCCGTCAACGCTTCGATGGGCGATCCGCTCCAGCTTGTCGTCGACAAGGGCGGCTTCAAGTTGAAAGACATCCGTGTCACGGCAATTGATGAAAAGGATCCGCCGGTGATTCTGGAATCGGCCGAAATCACCGGCATCGCGGTGAATCTGAAGGAACAGACCATACGCGCCGGCCTGGCGCGGCTGTCGGGCGGGCGGACGTGGGTCAGGCGCGGCGCGGACGGAAAATTGCAGCTGGTCAGCCTGTTCGCCCCGCGCAAGGTCCGGCTGATCAAGGAATTGCAAAAGGAAGGGTTCAGCTTCGCCGCAGACCGCGCCGAGATCGCCGGATACACGGTGGCGCTGACGGACCAGACTTTCCAGCCGGCAATCAGCTACGACTTCGAGCAGCTCAACGTGTCCGTGTCGAAAGTCACTTTCCCGCCGAAAAATCCGAATCCGTTCGAGATGTCGCTGCGGGTCAAGCAGGGCGGCACGGTCAAGGCCAGTGGCGTACTTGACCTGCGCCAGCCGGCCGTCGACGCACGCTTTGAAATTGCCGATGTGGCATTGGCGCCCCTGGACACCATCCTCAAGCGCGACACGACCTTGGCGTTGGCCACGGGCAAGGCCGGAGCCGCCGGACGGGTGATTGTTGACGGCAAGAGTTCGCCTGCGACGATCCGTTACTCCGGCTCGGCCAGCGTTTCCGAACTCGACTTGCAGACCCCGGCAAACGGGGAACGGCTGGTGGGCTGGAAGCGCCTGGCGGTGACCGACATTGAATTCGACTCGGCCGCGAACCGGCTTGCGGTCGCACGCGTGGGCCTGGTCGAGCCGTATGTCCGGCTCATGGTCAACAAGGACCGTTCCACCAACCTCGCCGGCATCAAACGCAGCGCTGCGGCGCCCGCAGCTTCCCCGGTGGCTACGCCTGGTGCGCCATCGGCAACGGCTCCGGTTCCGGCTCCGGTTCCGGCCGGGTCCCAGGCCCCGGCAGATGGGGCGGGCACTCTGCCGGCTGTCAGCGTGGATCGCGTGAGCATCGAGGGCGGGTCGATGGACTTTGCCGACTTCAGCCTGGTGCTGCCGTTCGCCACCTATGTCCGGGCCCTGGGCGGTTCGGTGAACGGGCTGTCCTCCTCGGTGGAGGCCCGCGCCAACCTGAAGCTGGAGGGCAGTATCGGCGAATACGGCCTGATGCGCGCGGAGGGCACCATCCAGCCGTTCGCGCCGAAGAAATTCACCGACATCGCGGTGACCTTCCGCAATGTCGACATGACGCAAATGACTCCTTACGCCGCCACCTTTGCCGGCCGCAAGATCGCTTCCGGCAAGATATCGCTCGATCTGCAGTACAAGCTCGACAAGAGCAGGCTGGCCGGCGACAACAGGATGGTGCTGGAAAAATTCACCCTGGGCGAACGCATCGAAAGTCCGACCGCGGTCAACCTGCCGCTGGACCTGGCGATCGCCTTGCTGACCGACAGCGATGGCAAGATCGATCTCTCGCTGCCGGTCAGCGGCGACGTCGACAACCCGGAGTTCAGTTATGGCCACGTCATCTGGCAGGCGATCACCACGGTCATCACCCGCATCGTCACCGCGCCTTTCCGCGCCCTGGCTGCGCTGTTCGGCAGCGGTTCGGAGACATTGGGCGACATCCTGTTCGATCCGGGAAGCGCGCGCCTGCTGCCGACGGAACAGGAGAAGCTGCGGCGCGTTGCCGAGGGTTTGCAGAAGCGCGCGCAACTGAAGTTGCTGGTGCAGGGGCAGTATCACAAGAGTGTGGACAGCCTGGCATTGCGCGCGCGCACGGTTCGCGCCGACCTGGCGGTGCGCGAAGGCTTGAAGCTGGAGGCGGGTGAGGATCCGGGGCCGGTCGGCTTCGACAGTGCGAAGACCCAGCGTGCGCTGGAGATCATGCTGGATGCCCGTGCCGGGGGCGATGCGGCGGCGCAGTTCGCCGAGACCTTCCGCAAGTCCGCTGGCCGCGATGCGGCGCGCGTCAATGCCGCGCTCGCCCTGATCGGTCGCGGCGCCGGCGATCGTGCGCTCTATGTGGCCATGCACGAGCGTCTGGTGGAACTGCAGCCGCTGCCGGCGCCGGCGCTCGGCGAGCTGGCCAAGGCTCGCGCCGATGCCGTCACTCTTGCCTTTACCGGCCGCCTCAAGCTCGACCCCGCGCGTATCGGCAGCAAAGCCGTCGAGGCTACGGAGGACGTCGACAAGAACGGAGTGGCGGCAAAACTTTCCTTTGAGCCGCTCAAGTAATCTGCCGGCAGGCACTTTGCATCGGGTTCGTCGATGCCAAGGATGAATAGGCGGAACTTCCGGATTTCCGGACAGGCGATCCCTGAAGGGAAATCTTGATCGTTCCGGCGGGTGTTGCCTGCGGCTTGCCGGCGGCCTTGCCGGTCAGTCGTCGATCCGGCTGTGCCACCACAGGCGCAGGTCGCGGCACAGACCGTCGTTGCCGAATTCGACGACGGCGATGCCATCCAGCGCCAGGCGCGGCAGCGGGTCCCCGGGTTGGCGCGCCAGCAGGTTGGTGCCGCTAGATGCCGCCCACATCTTGAACATGTCTTCGGAGGTCACCTGATAGGTGGTGTGCCAGTGGGCGATGCCACCCGTCGCGTGCCGCTGCAGCACTTCGTAGGTGAGGCGGATGTCGCTTTGCAGCTTGGTGCGCTGCCAGTACTGCTTGATCGCTTCGTGCCCCTGCTGGGATGCGAAGGGGGTGTTGCAGTAGTTGCCGTCGGCAGCGAACAACGAAGCCAGCAGGTTCTCGTCGCTGGTTTCCCAGGCGCGTTTGTAGGTTTCCATGAATCCGTCGATGTCCATGACCCGCCTCCTCTGTTTATGAGTGGAATGATGCCGTAACGCGATGAAACGCTGTGATAAAATTTGCCCAAATCGATTTACAGGGCGCACCGCGTGATTTCCGCGTGAACCGTGCGCCCTGTTGCTTTTCTGGAGTTGCTAAATGCCGGTGATCACCCTGCCCGATGGATCGAAACGCGAATACCCGCAAACGCTGACGGTGGCGGAAGTTGCGGCGTCGATTGGCGCCGGCCTGGCCAAGGCGGCGCTGGCCGGTCGCGTCGATGGCGTGCTGGTCGACACCTCCTTCCTGATCGAACGCGACGTGCAACTTGCGATCGTCACCGACAAGGACCCCGACGGCCTCGACATCATCCGCCACTCGACCTCGCATCTCATGGCTTACGCGGTCAAGGAGATGTTTCCGGAGGCGCAGGTGACCATCGGCCCGGTGATCGAAAACGGCTTCTACTATGACTTCGCCTGCAAGCGCCCCTTCACGCCGGAAGACCTGGAGGCCATCGAGAAGCGCATGGCCGAACTGGCGCAGAAGGATTTTCCGGTCACCCGCGAAGTCTGGCCGCGCGACAAGGCGGTGGAGTTCTTCAAGTCCATCGGCGAGCAGTACAAGGCGGAACTGATTGCCGCGATTCCGTCGGCGGAGGATGTCTCGCTCTATCGCGAGGGCGACTTCATCGACCTGTGCCGCGGCCCGCACGTGCCCTCCACCGGCAAGCTCAAGGTATTCAAGCTGATGAAGGTGGCCGGCGCCTACTGGCGCGGCGACCAGAAGAACGAGCAGTTGCAGCGCATCTACGGCACCGCCTGGGCGAAGAAGGACGAGCTGGAGGCCTACCTGCACATGCTGGAAGAAGCCGAGAAGCGCGACCACCGCAAGCTGGGCCGGCAGCTCGATCTCTTCCACGTGCAGGAGGAAGCGCCGGGCATGGTGTTCTGGCATCCGCACGGCTGGACCGTATGGCAGGAGGTGGAGCAGTACATGCGCCGCGTCTATCGCGACAACGGCTATCAGGAGGTGCGCTGCCCGCAGATCCTCGACCGCAGCCTGTGGGAGCGTTCCGGTCACTGGGAGCACTTCAAGCAGAATATGTTCACCACCGAGTCGGAAAGCCGGGATTACGCGGTAAAGCCGATGAACTGCCCGGGGCATGTGCAGATTTTCAATACCGGGGTGCGTTCCTATCGCGAGCTGCCCCTGCGCTACGGCGAATTCGGTTCCTGCCATCGCAACGAGCCCTCGGGCGCACTGCACGGCGTAATGCGCGTGCGCGCCTTCACCCAGGACGACGGCCATATCTTTTGCACCGAAGACCAGATCCAGTCCGAAGTCACGGCTTTCAACGACCTCTTGCGCAAGGTGTATGCCGACTTCGGCTTCCACGATGTCGCCGTCAAACTCGCCCTGCGTCCCGACGGGCGGGTGGGCGAGGATCATCTGTGGGACAAGGCCGAGGATGCCTTGCGCGCAGCATTGACCGCGAGCGGATTGACCTGGGACGAACTCCCCGGCGAAGGCGCCTTCTACGGCCCCAAGATCGAATTCCACATCAAGGACGCCATCGGCCGCTCCTGGCAGTGCGGCACGGTGCAGGTGGATTTCTCCATGCCTGGGCGTCTTGGCGCCGAATATGTCGGCGAGGACAACAGCCGCCATACGCCGGTCATGTTGCACCGGGCC
Source organism: uncultured beta proteobacterium (assembly GCA_903933395.1). GTDB lineage: Bacteria > Pseudomonadota > Gammaproteobacteria > Burkholderiales > Rhodocyclaceae > Sulfuritalea. Next base: position 18,473 of record CAIZKA010000485.1, read on the forward strand.
ATCCTCGGTTCGCTGGAGCGTTTCATCGGCATCCTGGTCGAAAACCACGCCGGCGCATTCCCGTTATGGCTGGCGCCGGTACAGGTGGTGGTCATGAATATCTCGGAGGCGCAGACGGATTACGCCGAGAATGTGGCGAAAATGCTGCGCGACGCCGGCCTGCGCGTCGAGAGCGATTTGCGCGGCGAGAAAATTAACTATAAAATACGCGAACATAGCTTGTTGAAGCGGCCTTACATCGTTGTTGTGGGTGACAAGGAAAAGGCCGCCGGGTTGGTCGCTTTGCGTGCCCGAGGCAATCAGGATCTCGGGCAGATGTCCCCCCAGGCCTTGATCGAGCGTCTATTGCACGAACAGTGCAGCAGAAGCGCATCGGTCTGATTTTTATAATTTTTTGGAGATTTGAACCATCGCTCAGGATAAATCGCAGCGTCTCAACGAAGAGATCACCACCCCCGAGGTTCGCCTGGTCGGGGAAGGCGGAGAACAACTGGGCATAGTCCCGATTCGTCAGGCGCTGGCACTGGCCGAAGAAGCCGGTGTGGATCTGGTGGAAATCGCACCAACCGCCGTGCCCCCCGTCTGCAAGATCATGGACATCGGCAAGTTCAAGTACCAGGAAGCGAAGCGCCAGCACGAGGCCAAGCTGAAGCAGAAGCAGGTGGTGGTGAAGGAAGTCAAGTTTCGCCCCGGTACGGACGAAAACGATTACCAGATCAAGCTGCGCAACGTGATCAAGTTTCTGAGCGAAGGCGACAAGGCGAAAATCACCCTGCGTTTCCGCGGACGTGAAATGGCGCACCAGGAAATCGGAATGCGCATGCTGGAGCGGATCAAGGTCGATCTCGAGCAGCAGGCGATGGTGGAACAGTGGCCGAAAATGGAAGGGCGTCAGCTGATCATGGTGCTGGCGGCTTCCAAGAAAAAGCCGCACTGATTATTTGAAGGATTTGTTCCGCATGCATTGCAGGCGGAAACAAGAAGTGGTTGCGGGTCACCAAGCGTTCCCGAGGCGGGAAACACCTGGCAGCCATGTAATAGGGAGATCTTCGATGCCGAAGATGAAGACCAAGAGCGGTGCCAAGAAGCGCTTTATCATTCGCGCTTCCGGCGGCATCAAGCGCGG
>CAIZKA010000486.1 GCA_903933395.1 uncultured beta proteobacterium
GCTCGCTGGCCGAATCCGGCTTCGACCCGCTAGCGCGCACCTGCCGCTTCATGCTGACCGAAGAGGCCCACCACATGTTCGTCGGCGAATCCGGCGTCGGCCGCGTGATCCAGCGTACCTGCGAAGTCATGAACCAGCTCAAGACCGACGACGTGGCGAAGATCCGCGCCCAGGGCGTGATCGACCTGCCGACCATCCAGCGCTACCTCAACTTCCATTTCAGCGTGACCATGGACCTCTTCGGCGCCGACGTGTCTTCGAACGCCGCCACCTTCTACAACACCGGACTCAAGGGTCGCTACGAAGAGACCAAGCAGAACGACGACCACCTGCTGAACGACGCCGCCTACCCGGTGCTCGAAGTCGCCGACGGCAAGCTGCTCACGGTTCAGGCGCCCTACCTCAACGCACTCAACGAGCGCCTGCGCGACGACTACGTGACCGACGCCAAGGCGGGCATCGAACGCTGGAACAAGATCATCCAGAAGGCCGGCATCCCGTTCGCGCTGACAGCGCCGCACAAGGCCTTCAACCGCAAGATCGGACCCTTGTCCGCGGCCAGGATCTCACCCGATGGCAAGGTGCTGTCGGAAGCCGAATGGACGCACCACCACCTTGCGTGGCTGCCCTCGGTCGAGGACCGCGCCTTCGTCAGTTCTCTCATGGGTCGCGTCGCCGAGCCGGGCAAGTACGCCAACTGGATCGCGCCGCCGTCGCGCGGCATCAACAACCAGCCGGTGGATTTCGAGTACGTACGGTTCAACTAAGCAGACTCGTCATTCCGGGCTTGACCCGGAATCCAGTGAGGCACCTCTGGATTCCGGCGTTCGCCGGAATGACGGGACAGTGAGGTTCTGCATCCGGTTTCTGGGCTAGCATCCGCCCATTCGCCACAGAGGAAACGACCATGACCACGGCCACCACGATCATGCGCCAGCACCTGATCGACCCCGAGATCTGCATCCGCTGCAACACCTGCGAGGAAACCTGCCCGGTCGACGCGATCAGCCACGACTCCCGCAACTACGTGGTCGATGCGGCCAAGTGCAAGCTCTGCTACAACTGCATCTCGCCCTGTCCGACCGGCGCCATCGACAGTTGGCGCAACATGCCGGCCGAGAAGGCCTACCCGCTGGCCGAGCAACTGCTGTGGGACTCCCTGCCCGGCCAGGTCGCCCTCGACGAAGCCGCGGAAGTCGGCGCCGGCGACACGGCAGCCGCGCTGCCCGACGATGTCGAGCGCATCGCCGCGGTGTCGACCGCGGGACAAGGAGGGGTCGCCCCTCCGCCGTGGTCCGCCGCCCATCCCTACGTCAACCTCTACGGCATCCACGCGCCGGCCGTGGCCACGGTCAGCGGCAACTTCCGCCTCACGGCCGAAGATGCGTCGAGCGACATCCGCCACATCGTGCTCGATTTCGGCAATGCTTCATTTCCGGTGCTCGAAGGCCAGACCATCGGCATCCTCGCGCCGGGCCTTGATGCGCACGGCAAGCCGCATCACGTCCGCCTCTACTCGGTGGCCAGCCCGCGCGACGGCGAGCGTCCGCGCTACAACAACCTGTCGCTGACGGTAAAGCGGGTCACAGCCGATCATGAGGGCAATGCCGTGAGCGGCGTCGCCTCGAACTATCTCTGCGACCTGAAGAAGGGCGACAAGGTCAATGTCGTCGGTCCCTACGGCACCAGCTTCCTGATGCCCAACCACCCCGGCAGCAACCTGCTGATGATCTGCACCGGCACCGGTTCGGCGCCGATGCGGGCGATGACCGAACGGCGCCGCCGCAAATCCGCGCCGGCCGAAGACGGCAAGCTGATGCTGTTCTTCGGCGCCCGCACGGCCGCCGAGCTGCCCTATTTCGGCCCGCTGACCCGGCTGCCGAAGGAATTCATCGACATCAACCTGGCCTTCTCGCGCGTCCCCGGACAGCCGCGCCAGTACGTGCAGGACCTCATCCGTGGCCGCGCCGAAGATGTCGTGCGCCTGCTCAAGGACGAGAACACCTATTTGTACCTGTGCGGCCTGAAGGGCATGGAAAAAGGCGTGGACGAAGCCTTCGCCGACATTTGCAGCCGCAACGGGCTGGACTGGAAAGCGGTCCAGGCGGGCTTGCTGCAACAGGGCCGCTACCACGTCGAGACCTATTGAATCTACGCAGACATACAACCGGCGCGCGGCCCGAGAGTCGGCGCCGGCGATACGGCGATGCCGCTTGAAAAGGCGGCGTAAATAGCCTCCGCACGGCCGATCGGTCGCATCCACCGCATTCACTTCACCGCCGCTCGCCAGGCATCAACCCGTGTTCAGGGTGCTATGCAGAAACGCTTTTCTGCAAAACGTGACACGACCGGACCAAAATCGGCGATTGACCGCTACACCCGGCGTCAGGCACACTGCTCACGCGCATGACAGTGGAAGTCACCCGCCGATGATGAAACACGCAAAAACGAAGTTTCAGTGGAGGCTAACGCCGGCATCATCGGCGTTAAGCGAAGCGGCCGTAGCTAAAGGCGAATTGAAGACCCGCCCCTCCCATCCGCTGCGCGGCCCACGGCTGGCTTTGCACAGCCAGCCGGCTGCGGCGGCGCGACGCATGCGTCGCGAATTCCCGCCTCGCCCCCTCACGGGGAGGCTTCTGGTTAGCTCGCTTTGCTCGACTATCACAGGTCGCTCCGAACGAGGTATTTCACGTTGATTAGCCGCTTGGATTTTCTGCCCGCCACGAGGAGCCCTTGGTAAATGGAGCAAGTTGCTGAAGTCGGTATAGAAAAGTACCAGATCACCCGGGAGCTCGGCAGGGGCGCTACAAGCATTGTCTATCTCGCCCATGACACCTTCAACGACCGCGAGGTGGCGATCAAGGTCTTCAAGCCCGAGATCCTGTCCGACACCGAGCACGGCAATACCTACCGCAAGTTGATCGCCAACGAGGCCGCTCTGGCCGGCCGGCTCAATCACCCGCACATCGTCGGCATCTACGACGCAATGCTGGGCCGCGACGATGGCTATATCGTCATGGAATACGTGCAAGGCGAAACGCTCGAAAAATACTGCCATGTCGAGAACCTGCTGCCCGTGGACAAGGTGATCGAGATCTCCTTCAAGTGTGCCCTGGCGCTCGATTTTGCAAGCCGCAACGGCATCATCCATCGCGACATCAAGCCCGCGAACATCATGATTAGCAAGGATGGCGCAGTGAAGATCGCCGACTTCGGCGCCGCGATCCTGGCGAAGAACGACGAAACGCAGCTGACCGGGGTCGGCTCGCCTTCGTATATGTCGCCGGAGCAGGTCCGAAACGACAACCTCACCTATCAGACCGACATCTATTCCCTGGGCGTGGTGATGTACAAGCTGCTCACCGGCCGCCTGCCCTTCGAAGCCGACACCAACTACGGTCTGACCCACAAGATATTGAACGAAGACGCGCCCGGCATCCGCATCCACCGTCCATCCCTGTCGGCGCGGCTGAGCGATATCGTCACCAAGGCATTGCGCCGGAACAGGCCGGAACGGCATGCCGACTGGCGCGAGTTCACCGAGGACCTGTCCACCATCGCTGAGCTGGATCTGCCACAGGAAGCCGATTCCGAGACGCAGCGCTTCAACATGCTGAAGGCACTGCCGTTCTTCAAGGACTTCAGCGAAATCGAGCTCTGGGAAGTGCTGCGCATCAGCATCTGGGGGCGCGTGCCTTCCGGTACCTTCCTGGTCGACGAGGGGACCACGGGCAACTTCTTCTTTGTCATCGCCGATGGCAGCGCGGGTGTGATCAAGGGCAACAAGAAGCTGAGCACCCTGGGCAAGGGGCACTGTTTCGGCGAGATGTGCTACATCCGGCAGGGTGCGCTGACGCGCACGGCCACCATCGTGGCCGACACGCCCGTGACCCTCTTCAAGATCAGGGCCGACTCCCTGCACAAGGCCTCGGAAAACTGCCAACTGCGCTTCAACCGCTCGTTCATGAACATCCTGGTCGACCGGTTGGCGCAGGCGACCAGCGAACTGGCCACGGGGTACTGAGCCCGCGCCTTAGCTGATTTTTGCGTCGAGGAAGGCCTTGATCTCGAGGAACTTCTCTTCCTCGCGCTTGACGAACTCGACGGTGCAATCGTCCAGACCCGCCAGCATGAAGCCCTCCTTCGATTCCGGCAGGACGATGGTGATGTAGCCCGCCAGCAAGGCGCTGGCCGGCTTGAACTGGATCGAGGCGATCGTGTCGATTGGGATGTTCTTGTCGCCCTTGATGCCTTCCAGCAGGTCACCCTTGAGGCTATGCAGCAGCACCTTCATGCCCATCTTGCGCTTGATCACGACCTCCTTGTCATACACCTCGAGGCGATCGCCGGTTTTCGACTCGGCCCTGATCAGGACCCCCGGTGTGGTGGCATAGCCCATCTTGCAGGAAGGGCACCTGTCTTCCGCCACTTTGACATCCTTGGGCAATCGCTTGTAGCCGCAGTGCGGGCATTCGCCTGCCACCATGGAGCCGCTGGCGACGGGCGGTGCCACGGATCGCTTCGTCTGGGGCGCCTGTGCCGGTTTGGCTGCATCCGGCGCCGGTGCCTTGGCCTTCCCCGGCGCAGCGCCGGCATCACCGCGCTTGGCATCTTCCTCGACGAAACGAAGCTGACAGCTACCGACCGAAATCAGGTCCTCGTCGCTCAGCAGCAGCCTGGTGATTTTCCTGTCGTGCACGAAAGTGCCATTTGCGCTGCCAAGGTCTTCGATGACATAGAGATCGCCACAACGCGTGATTACCGCATGCTCCTTGTCGACATTGACATTTTCGAGCGGGATCTCATTGGACGCCTTGCTCCCGATGACCATCCGGTCCTTGATGACCGGGAATTCCCCGAGCACCTGACCATTCGTGTTAACAACCAGCTTCGGCATGTCGCTTCCCTCGAGAATTTGGATTCCCTATGGTGCAAGCATAGCGCAAGGACCGGCAATGCGGAGATGCACCGAGAGATCGGGCACTTGCCAAGCGCTCCAGCCCGGACCGTCGCCGCTCCAACTGATATAGTTTCCGGCTTTCGGGTTCAAAGAGAGTGGGCATTGCCATGGGTCTGATTGCTCGCATTGCGCTGTCGTGTTTGCTGCTGGGCTTGCATCTGCCGCCGGCTCTTGCCCTCGACGGCACTGCGCCGAACGCGGATTCCGGTCTTGTGGCCTTCTCCTCGGAAGAGGGACTTGCGCGCCTCTCGCGATCGTCTGCCAGGGCGGACTTCCCCGATCTGGCCAATCAGTTCGAGGCCCAGTCCAACGGGGCCTTCTGCGGGCCGACATCCGCTGCCATCGTGCTCAATGCGAGCCTCAATCGCAAAGCGACGCTGCCCCGCGACCGCAGCCGCTTGCGCGCCGAGGACCTGACCTTCCTCCCCGGGGGAGCCGATCTCAGCCTTCCGCGCTTTACGCAGGACAACGTGATTGAAAAGGGCCGCAAGACCCGGGCCCAGGTACTGGGCGAACCGTTGCCGATCAACGGAAAAGAGATCAAGGACTTCGGCTACCAGATCCGGCAGCTCGACGAGATGCTGCGGGCGAACGGGCTTGTCACGAAGCTGGTCGTTGTCGATGACAACAAGTCCATAACCGACATCAGGAGCGATCTGGTCGAAAACCTCCGGCGCCCGAACGACTACGTGATCGTCGGCTACAAGCGTTCGGCGGTCGGACAAGCGGGCGGCGGCCATATCTCACCCGTCGCCGCCTATGACGAAGCTTCCGATTCCTTCCTCATCCTCGACGTCAATCCGGCCAATGCCGGCTGGGTCTGGATGTCCGCCGCCACCCTGGTCAAGGGCATGCGCACGTTTGATACGGTCGAGAATCGCGGCTACATACTCGTCGGCGCTCCTTGATCGCTGGCATTTGCATGGCCGGACCGATAACTGCCGCGGTCATCACAAAAGAAAAAGCCCGCACGCTGCGGGCTTTTTCCTGATCCGGGGTAGCTTAGTTCACCAGCGACCAGTCCCCGTTCTTGATTTCCAGCATGCGGAAGGCCGACAGGTCCAGGCCCATGTGATCCGTGGGCGACATATTGACCTTGCCGCCGGTGCCGATGTAGCCCTTGGTGGCTTCTATCGCATCGCGAACCTTGGCCTTGTCGGTGGATTTGGCGCGCTTGAAGGCATCGACGGCGATCATCAGTCCGTCGTAGGCATGACCGCCGAAGGTCGATACGTCTTCCTTGTAGCGGCCGACATAGTCCTGCGTGTAGTGCACCGTGACCGCCTTCTGCGGATCGTTCTGCGGCAGGCGGCCGGCGACCAGCAGTGCCGCCGCCGGCAGGCGCACACCTTCGGCCGCGCCGGCGGAAAGCTTGATGAACTCTTCCGAGGCGACGCCATGCGCGTGGTACAGCGGCAGGGTGATGCCGAGCTGTTTGTAGTTCTTGTTGACCAGCGCCGGGCCCTGCCCCAAGCCGATGACGAACACCGCCTGGACGCCGGCAGAATTCTTGATCTTGGTGAGCTGCGGCGTCATGTCGGTGTCCTTGGGACCGTAGGTTTCATTGGCCACCAGGGTGATACCCATCTTGCCGGCCATGGCCTCGGTCTCCTTCTTGCCCGAGGCGCCGAAACCGCTGGTTTCGGTAAACAGCGCGACCTTGGTCAGGCCGCGCTTCTTCATGTCTTCGAAGACCTTCTCGGCGGCCATGCGGTCGGTGTGCGGCGTCTTGAAGATCCATTTCTTGACGGGCTCGACGATCACCACGGCGCCGGCCAGCGAAATGAAGGGGATTTCGGCCTTCTCGACCAGCGGCGCCATGGACATGGTCGAACCGGTGGTGGTGCCGCCGACGATGAGATCCACCTTGTCGTCGTCGATCAGGCGCTTGGCGAAGCCATTGGCCTTGCCGGCATCGCTGCCGTCGTCGTAATGCACCAGTTGCAGCTGACGCCCGAGGACACCGCCTTCCTTGTTGATCTTCTCGATGTAGAGCTGCAGGGTTTTCAGTTCCGGATCGCCGAGAAATGCGGCGGGACCCGTGACCGACAGCACTGAACCGATCTTGATCGGGTCGGCGGCAAAGGCCGACAGACTGGCGCCGACTGCGATCGCAGCGGCGGTGACTAGCTTGACGAACGAATGTGTGGCCACGTTTGTTTCCTCCTTGTGTTTTTGAAAGACTATTGCTGCTACAGGGTGATTCTAATGAACATTTCCCGGCCTGCTGCCGATCCCGCGAAATTCTACTGCCCAGCCAGGAGTCGGCGCCGGCGCTACGGTGCCCTCCGTCATGGGTTTAACGCTCATATCCCCAGGTAAGCCGACTTGACCTGCTCATTGACCAGCAATTCGGCGCCGGTGCCCTCGAGAACGGTTTGTCCGGTCTCGATGACATAGGCGCGGTCGGCAATGCTCAAGGCCTGCTGCGCATTCTGCTCGACCAGGAAAACGGTCTTGCCATGTTCGCGCAGGCTGATGATGGCATTGAATATCTCCTGGATCAGCAAGGGTGCCAGGCCCATCGAAGGTTCGTCCAGCAGCAGCAGCTTCGGCCGGCCCATGAGCGCCCGCGCCATGGCCAGCATCTGCTGCTGTCCGCCGGACAGCGTTCCCGCCGCCTGCCGGAATTTCTGCTTGAGGATGGGGAACATCGCGTACATCTGTTCCAGGTCTTCCTGGATCGTTTCCTTGTCGCTGCGCGTATAGGCACCCAGGCGCAGGTTGTCCTCGACCGAGAGCGGGCCGAACACCTGCCGCCCTTCCGGGACCTGGCAGATGCCGAGGCGGACGCGTTGGTCCGGGCGCATGTGGGTGATGTCCTGCCCGGCGAAACTGATCTTCCCGCCGCTGGCCTTCTGTACGCCGGAAATCGCCCGCAGCAGCGTCGTCTTGCCCGCGCCGTTGGCGCCTACCAGGGCGACCAGCTGGCCCTGCCTGACCTCGACCGTGACGCCGCGCAGCGCCTCGATGCGGCCGTAGTGACTGGTCAGGCCGCTGACCGACAGCAGCACCGGATGCTCGCCGGCCGCCGGCTTCGCTTCGGCGGCGAGGCCGAAACCCAGCGGCGCCGGCGCCTGGTTGACAATGCGCGACATCCGCGCGCGGAACTCGAGCAGCGCCTGTTCGCCGAAAGACGGATCGGCACTGTCGGCGAACGCCGAATTGATTTCGTCCCAGTCAACGTCGGTCAGCGTCCTGCGCGCCAGGGGGAAAAGATCGCTCTCCTCCTTCATGATGTGCCGCCGCATCATCGCTATATAGTCTTCGAGCGCCTGCCGGAACTCGGCAGCGCCTGCCGGATAGTCGCGCACGACGGCCTTCATCCGGGCCCGCAGGCCGGCGACCGCGTCGGGGGTTCCGGCATGCTCGCGCTTGAACTGCTCGATCATGTCGTTGCCTTCGCTGCTGCGCTCAAGCACGGCCCGATACAGGTAGGTCTCTTCCTTCGGCTCATGCACGCGCACGACGTACTGCTCGATGTAGTCGAGGATCTGGTCGAACAGCCCGGCATCCGGCTTGTGCGCCGGGTCGGCGCACTGTTTGCACAGCTCTTCGAGCAGCACCGTCAGCTGCCACATGCTGCGATGCTCGTTGCTGATGATCTCCAGCGCCTGCGTCACGAATCGCTCCCCTGCACCCTGTTCATACGTTGCTGCCCAGGTAGGCCGCGATGACATCCGGATTCTCGCGGACTTCGCGGGCAGTCCCCTCGGCGAGCTTCTTGCCGTAGTCGAGCACCAGGATGCGGTCGGA
>CAIZKA010000487.1 GCA_903933395.1 uncultured beta proteobacterium
ATCGAGGGGCCGGCATCGAGTTGTGCCAGCCAGCGGCTGGAATGCGGCGCGATCAGCCGGCCGATCCAGATCGAGCCGGCGAGGAAAATCACGGCCTGGGCGATGATGCCGCCGACCTGGCCGCCGCTGACCGAGCCGGCCTGCACCAGGTTCGACACCACGGCAAGAATCACCAGGCCCAGCACGTCGTCGATCACTGCGGCGCCGAGCACGATGCGCGCAGCCGGCGTATCCAGCTTGCCGAGGTCGCGGAAGACGCGGCCGGTGATGCCGACCGAGGTGGCCGACAGCGTCGCGCCGAGGAACAGGTAGGCGTTGTTTGAAAGACCCGGCAGCAGCCACGGCCCGACCACCCAGGCACCCAGCACGAAAGGCACCACGATGCCGACGCTGCCGACGGCCAAGGCGCGCGGACCGACCTTGATCAGGTCGGCAAGACGCGTTTCCAGACCGATCTGCAGCAGCAGCACGATGACGCCAAGTTCGGCGATGAAGGCCACCGCCGGATCCTTTGCGATCGACTCGAAACCGCTGAAGCCCAGCAGCGCGAGGTTGCCCAGCACCACACCGAGCAGCAATTCGCCCAGTACCGCCGGAAAACCGACGCGCTGCGCGAGAGGCGCAAACAATCGGGCGCTGATCAGGATCAGCGCCAGCCACAGCAGGTTGGCGCCGACCACACCGGAGCCCGCCGCCCAGGCCGGCGCCGCCGCAATACACAGCAAAACGGCCCCCGAGAAAAGCGGGAGCCGTTTCGACTGCAGCGACGAAGCAGGAATCACCGGCCCTGCGCGGCCAGCGCGGCGATGCGCTCTTCCATGCTCGGGTGGCTGGCGAACAGCGACATGAACCCGGGGCCGCCGGCGATGCCGGAACTCGCCAGACTCTTCGGCAGCGGCTCCACGGCCATGCCGCCGAGGCGCTGCAGCGCCGCCATCATCGGTCGCGGCGAACCCATCAGGCTGGCAGCGCCGGCGTCGGCACGGAATTCGCGCTGGCGCGAGAACCAGGCAACGATGATGCTGGCAAGAACGCCGAACAGGATGTCGCAGACGACCACGGTAATCATGTAGCCGATGCCGGGGCCGGACGACTGACTATCGCCGCGGCGCAGGAAGCTGTCGACCAGGTAGCCGACGACGCGCGAAAGGAAAATGACGAAGGTATTGACCACGCCCTGGATCAGCGTCAGCGTCACCATGTCACCGTTGGCGACGTGGCTGACCTCGTGCGCCAGCACGGCCTCGACTTCTTCCTTGCTCATGTTCTGCAGGAGGCCGGTGGACACGGCAACCAGCGAATTGTTCTTGCTCGGCCCGGTGGCGAAGGCGTTCGGCTCGCCTTCGTAGATGGCGACTTCGGGCATCGCGATGCCGGCCTTCTGCGCCTGCTTGCGCACGGTTTCGACCAGCCAGAACTCGGTCGAGGTTTCCGGGCTTTCGAGAATGCGCGCGCCCGTCGACCACTTGGCAATCATCTTCGACATCATCAGCGAAATGAAGGCGCCGCCGAAGCCCATGATGCCGGCGAAGACAAGCAGCATGCCCAGGTTGAGGCCGTTGGCGGTCAGGTAGCGGTTCACTCCCAGCACGCTGGCGGCGATCGACAGCACCAGCATCACGGCAAGGTTGGTGACCAAAAACAGCACGATGCGTTTCATTGTGATTCTCCCGAAAAAGACTGTGTTCCCGGTTTCGCACTTCGGTCGGCAACAGGCGGCAGCGCCCATTGTCCTCCGTGCAGCAACCAAGATGCGGCGATTTTACGAAATTTCAAGTTTCTGACAAACCGAAGAAAACATTACTGTTTCTTCGTAAAATACGAAGATGAAGCCCACTGCGCTCAACTACCACCACCTGCGCTACTTCTGGGTCGTCGCCCAGGAAGGCAGCGTGACGCGGGCCGCCCGGCGGCTTGGCGTCGCGGTGCAGACCATCAGCGTGCAGATCGCGCAGCTCGAACAATCGCTGGGCAAGGCGCTGCTGGCGCCGCAGGGCCGCCGCCTGGTGCCGACCGAAGCCGGGCGCCTGGCCCTGACCTACGCCGACCAGATCTTCCAGTTGGGCGAACACATGGGTGCGGCGCTGCGCGAAACGGATGCCGACAACACGCTGCGGCTCGCCGTCGGCATTTCCGATGCCCTGCCCAAGCTGATCGCCTTCCGCCTCATGGAAGTCGTCTTTCACTTGCCGCAGCAGGTGCGACTGGTCTGTCGCGAAGGCGAATTCGATACCTTGCTGGCGGAACTGGCGCTGCATCGGCTCGACGTGGTGCTCACCGATCGCGCCGCCCAGCCGGGCGGCAACCTGCGGGTTTTCAGCCATCCGCTGGGCGAATTCGAAATCACGCTGTTCGCCGCGCCCGCACTGGCGAAACGCTATCGCAAGGGATTCCCCGGCAATCTCGATGGCGCGCCGATGCTGCTGCCGACCCGCGGCAACGCCCTGCGCGGGCAGATCGAACGCTGGCTGGAAAGCCACAGCGTGGCACCGCTGATCGTCGGCGAATTCGAGGACAGCGCGTTGCTGACCACCTTCGGCCGCGCCGGACTGGGTCTGTTCCCGGCGCCTTCGGTGCTGGGCAGCGAGATCGCCGCGCAACTCGGCGCCGAGCCGGTCGGCGTGCTGGCCGACGTCAGGGAACAGTACTACGCCATTTCCAACGAACGGCGCAT